>JAUIBJ010000526.1 GCA_030428025.1 Alphaproteobacteria bacterium | reverse complement strand
CGCTGGGCCACTTCGTCCATGACCACCCCGCACCGGAGAAACATGACCACGTGGTCTTTCACCTCGAAAATGGCGCAAGCATCACCTTCAACGATCCCCGACGTTTCGGTGCGATGGATCTCTTTGCCACGCGCGATGCCGACCGCCACCCGCTTCTGCAGAAGCTGGGGCCGGAACCTCTGGGCAATGCCTTTCACGAGGCGCATCTGATCTCCGCCTTCAAGGGCCGGAGGACGCCTGTCAAATCCGCCCTGCTCGACCAGCGAATCGTGGCCGGGCTGGGCAACATCTATGTCTGCGAGGCGCTCTTTCGCGCCCGGATTTCCCCCAAACGCCGCGCCGGGGCGATTTCCCCGGAACGTGTGGGGGCGCTTGTCGTGGCGATACGCGCGGTGCTGACCGACGCGATCGCGGCCGGCGGCTCGTCGCTGCGCGATTACCGGCAGGCCGATGGCGAACTGGGCTATTTTCAACACAGTTTCGACGTTTACGGGCGCGAGGGCGACCCCTGCCGCACTCCCGGCTGCGCGCGGCCGGTGCGCCGCATCGTCCAGTCTGGGCGGTCGACCTTCTACTGCGCCCGGTGCCAAAGATAAGGTTGAACCGGCGCGTCAAATTGATAAGGAATCGTTTCTGACCGAAACAAGCGAAAGCAGATTTCATGGCCTATGAGACGATCATCGTCGAAGTAGAAGACCACGTCGCCCTCGTCACCCTGAACCGCCCGGACGCGCTCAACGCCCTCAACGACCAGCTTCTGAAGGAGTTGGTGACGGCGCTTGAGGACGCGCAGAGCAACGACAAGGTGCGCTGCATCGTCATCACCGGCTCGGACAAGGCCTTCGCCGCCGGCGCCGATATCAAGATGATGAGCGAGAAATCCTTCACCGACGTCTTTGCCGAAGATCTCTTCGGGCCCGAGCCGGATGCGATCCAGCGCATCCGCAAGCCGATCATCGCCGCCGTGGGTGGCTATGCGCTGGGCGGGGGCTGCGAACTGGCCATGATGTGCGACTTCATCATCGCCGCCGACACCGCCAAGTTCGGCCAGCCCGAGATCAACCTCGGCGTGATGGCCGGCCTCGGCGGCTCGCAGCGCCTGACCCGGTTCATCGGCAAGTCCAAGGCGATGGACATGAACCTGACGGGCCGCTTCATGGACGCCGAAGAGGCCGAGCGCGCGGGGCTCGTCAGCCGGGTCGTGCCGGCCAAGAAGCTGAAGGAAGAGGCGCTCGCCGCTGCCAACAAGATCGCCGAGAAGTCGATGATCGCGGCGATGGCGGTGAAGGAATCGGTGAACCGCTCCTACGAAGTGCCGCTGCGCGAGGGGCTTCTGTTCGAACGCCGCCTGTTCCACTCGCTCTTCGCCACCGAGGATCAGAAGGAAGGCATGTCGGCCTTCATGGAAAAACGCGAGGCTCAGTTCCGCGACAAGTAGGTCCGTCAGGCCAAGGCGCGACGAGACGTAGGGTGGGGCTTCACCCCACCGCTACCCCCCGATCACGTAGTGCAACCGGTCAAACCCCTCCCGCAGCGCCCGCGTGCGGGGGGCCACCGTTTCGGGATCGCCCGAAAGCCCCTCGGCGATGAGCGACGCCAGGTCTGTCGCATGCTCCGGCCCCACGCCCCAGCGCACCAGTTCCGGCGTGCCGATCCTGAGACCGTTCATATCGCCCTCGACCTCTGCGATGGGCAGGCCGATGCCGCAGGCCAGAAATCCGGCTTTCCGCAGCATCTTTGACGCCGCCTGCCCGCCGCCGAAACGTGCGGCCTCCACCGCGAACTGATGCGACCGGGTAAAGCCGCGCCCCCGGGCAAAGACCGGAAGGCCCTCGGCGTCCAGCGCCCCGGCCAGAGCCTGCGCCGTGTCAATCATCGCCCGCGCATAGGCCGCCCCGTGCTCGCGCCAGTCCAGCATCGTCACCGCCAGCGCCGCCGATTTCGCGGCGTCGAAATTGGCGGTCATGCCGGGAAAGGCGATGGCGTCCAGCCGTTCCGCCAGATCGGCCTCGTTCGTCACGATCAGCCCGCCCGCCGGACCACCAAGGCTCTTGTAGGTGCTCATCGTCATCAGATGCGCGCCCTCCTTCAGCGGGTTCTTCCATGCGCCACCGGCGATGATCCCGCATTGATGCGCGGCGTCGAACATCAGCCGGGCGCCGACCTCGTCGGCAATGGCGCGGATCTCGCGCACCGGATGCTCGAAGAGGTTCAGGCTGCCCCCCACGGTGATGAGCCTTGGCCGCTCCGCCCGGGCCAGATCGCGCAGGGCCGCCAGGTCGAGCGTATAGCCATCCGCATCGACCGGTGCCGGCACCGTCTTCAGCCCGTAAAGCCCCGCGCAGCCATCGGCATGGTGGGTGACATGCCCGCCCACTGCCGCGGGCGGGGCGATGATCGTGTCGCCGGGCTGGCAGATGGCCATGAAACCGTAAAGATTGGCGATGGCGCCCGAGGGCACGCGGATTTCGGCGAAGCGCGCGCGGAAGATCTCGGCGCAAAGCTCTGCGGCGATCACCTCGATCTCCTCGATCGCCTCCAGCCCCATTTCGTACTTGTCGCCCGGATAGCCCAGAGACGGGCGCGAGCCGATCCCCGCCGCCAGCATCGCCTCGGCCCGCGGGTTCATCACATTCGTGGCGGGGTTGAGGTTGAAGCAGTCCCGCTCGTGAATCTCGCGGTTCCGGGCGACGAGCGTGTCGATCCTGTCGAGGATGTCGGACGTGCCGGCCGTGGCGACCCGGCCCGCGATGGTCTGGACGAGGGTTTCCGACAGGTCCGGGACCCAGGTACGTCTGGCAAGTGTCATGATTGATCTCCGAATGTGCTGGCCGAATAATGCCGGGCCTCGACGGGACGGGCAAAGCAGATTATCGCCTTTTGAAAGTAGAAAAACTAAGGCTAGGAAATGCCCGTTTCACCGCCCCGCCCGAAAGGCCCGCCGCTCAACGCCCTGCGCGCCTTTGAGGCCGCCGCCCGCCTCGGCGGATTTGCCCTGGCCGCCGAAGAGCTTTGCGTGACACCCGGGGCCGTATCGCAGCATATCAAGACGCTGGAAGGCTGGGCTGGCACGCCCCTTTTCGAGCGCCGCTCGCACGGGGTGCGGCTGACGCCGGCCGGCGCCTTGTTGGCGCCCGAATTCACCGCGGCGTTCGACCGGCTGGGGGGTGCGGTGCGCGCCCTGCAGGCGCAGGGGCCGGAGCGGTCGGTGCATGTCGCCGCGCTGCCCTCGCTTGCGCAGCTCTGGCTGTCGCCGCGCCTGCCTGCCCTTCGCCGGGCTTTCCCCGAGATGCGCTTTTCGATCACCGCGCTGGAGCGGCCGCCGAACCTCATGCGCGAGTTGTTCGACTGGAGCCTCTTTATCGAGGTGCCAACCGGTGAACCCGGCGAATTCGTTCTGGAGCCTGACGAGATTTTCCCGGTTTGCGCGCCCGGGCTCGCCGCGCGCCTGACATGCCCTGCGGACCTGCTGGCGCACGACCTGCTCACCGATGACAGCTG
>JAUIBJ010000525.1 GCA_030428025.1 Alphaproteobacteria bacterium | reverse complement strand
GACGGCGCTGCGGCTTTTCGCCCGGCACGGTTATGCCGCTGTTTCCATGCGCCAAATCGCGGCCGAGGTCGGGGTGCAGGCGGGGGCGCTCTATAACTACACCCCCGACAAGCAGACGCTGCTTTTCGATCTGATGAAGGCCCATATGGACGAGCTTCTGGCCGCGCATGACGCGCTGCCGACGCCGCCACGGCCCGAGCCGGCCCTGCGCGGCTTCACCCGATTCCATATCCGCTTTCATCTCGAACGCCCCGAGGAGGTGTTCATCGCCTATATGGAATTGCGCAGCCTGAGCCCCGAGAATTTCGCCGTGATCGAGGCGCTGCGGAGGGCCTATGAACAGCGGCTGGAGGACATCCTGCGCCGGGGAGTGGAGAAGGGGCAGTTCGCCGTGGGCGACACCCGTATCGCCGCGATGGCGCTGATCGCGATGCTGAACGGAGTGAATACGTGGTATCGCGAGGGCGGCCGTCTCAGCCTGCCCGAGGTGCAGGAGATCTACTGGAGTATGGTGCGCAAATCGGTTGCCGCCTGATTGATGCCGATCAAGGACGCGGGACGGCAGGGCTGGGATAGTCGGCCTGCGACATCCGCCATATCAGGGAGCGAAGACCTATGAGACGCATTGCACCCCTCGCCCTCGGCCTCTTCTGCCTGGCCGTCCCGGCCACGGCCCAAGAGGCGCCCGCCGCCGTCACCGAGGGTCGGGCCATCGCCGAGGAATACTGCGCCCGCTGTCACGACATCGATCCAGGCGGCGCGTTCAAGGATTACCCGCCCAGTTTCCGGGCGATCGCGGTCTACATGGCCCCCGAGATCATCCGGATGAAGATCCTGCAACCGGAGCACGGCACGATCATGCCGAAGTACGCGATGTTCATCAATCACACCAAACTGTGGAACATCGTGGAATACATCCGTTCGCTGGAGGACTGAGAGGCGGGTAGGGGCGGGCCTTGTGGGGGAGGTCCGCCCCGCAGTCACCCCGTCAGTGCGCGGGTTTGATGAAGGTGCCGTTGCGCAATTCGCTCATCGCGGTCAGAAGCTCGTCGCGCGTGTTCATCACGATGGGGCCATGCCAGGCAACCGGTTCCTGAATCGGCGCGCCCGAGACCAGCAGAAAGCGCAATCCCTCCTCGCCGGCCTGCACCGTCACCTCGTCGCCGGTGCCGAAGCGGATCAGCGTGCGGTTGCCCGACATGTCGCGGATGTTCACTTCCCTTCCCGCGACCTCCTTTTCCAGCAGAATGCCGGTGGGGGCAGAGGCATCGGCGAAGGCGCCCGCGCCTTCGAACACATAGGCAAAGCTGCGGCGGTAGGTGTCGATCTTGAAGGTCTTCTTCACTCCCGGTGGCACCGAGATGTCGAGGTATTGCGGATCGGCGGCGATGCCGTCAACCGGCCCGCGCCTGCCCCAGAACTCGCCGACCACGACCCGCACCGCTGTGCCGTCATCGTCCACCACCGTGGGGATGTCGCCCGCCTTCACGTCCTGATAGCGCGGCGCGGTCATCTTGAGCGACGAAGGCAGGTTGGCCCACAGCTGAAACCCGTGCATCTGGCCGGCCTCGTTGCCCTTGGGCATCTCCTGATGCATGATCCCCGATCCGGCGGTCATCCATTGCACGTCGCCCGCGCCCAGCGTGCCGGCATTGCCCAGCGAATCGCCATGCGCCACCGTGCCAGACAACACATATGTGATCGTCTCGATGCCGCGATGCGGGTGCCAGGGGAAGCCGCGCTCGTAATCCTCGGGACGTTCGTTGCGGAAGTCGTCGAACAGCAGGAACGGGTCCAGTTCGGACGGATCGGCAAAGCCAAAGGCGCGGTGCAGATGCACGCCAGCGCCTTCCATGGTGGGCGTGGCCGGGCGGGTTTCGAGTACGGGTCTGATGGACATGGGCTGTCTCCTTTCTCCGCAGATGTAGGCACGCGGCCGGTTTGCACCAGAGGGCGGGCGTGAACGACGTCCCTGCGCTGCCGCACAGAGGCAATGGCGCTCAATTCCGTCTCGCATTGCCGACCGCTTCGGGATAGAGCCCGAAGCGGGAATACCGGAGGGGAAAAGGATGGGCGACGAGGTGGTGGCGGTTGTGCGCGCGTCCGCGGCTCGACGCGGGCTGGGCCTGGCGATGCTGGGCCTTCTGGGCCTGCTTCTGATCTATGTCGCGCTGGTTCGGTCGCCGGCCGAGCCGGGCTGGCAGGCCTTCTTGCTGCTGGCCGGGCTGGTCTCGCTCTGGGCGGGGGACCGGATGCGGCGGGCCACGGCGCTGTCGGTCGAACTGACACCGGCCGGTTTGCGCAGCAGTGACGGCGAAGTGATCGCGACGCTGGACAGGATCGAGGGGGTCGATCGTGGTATGTTCGCCTTCAAGCCGTCGAACGGGTTCCTTCTGCGGCTGACGGAGCCGGCGGGTGCACGCTGGCAGCCGGGGCTGTGGTGGCGGCTGGGCCGGCGGGTGGGCATCGGCGGGGTCACACCTGCCTCGCAAGCCAAGCTGATGGCCGATCTGCTGGCGGCGATGCTGGCGGAACGGGACGGGGCGGGGCGGGGCGGCTGACTGAGGCGGGGCGGCTAGTTGGTGACGCCGTCGAAATGGATCTGCGAGGCGAAGCGGATACTCGTGAAGACGCGGGTCTCGATCCGGATCGTGTCCTGCAGGACCAGATCGAAGAGCGAATCGTAGCTCGACACGCTTTCCACAAGAATCACATCCTCGCCGTGGCTGAGCGTCGGAAGCTCGTCATGGGCGTCGGCGACGTCATCGTTGTCCAGCGCGAAGAGCGGGCCGGTTCCACGTACCTCTGACCAGAACACCTCGTATTGATCGGTATTGCCGTTGTAGCGGATGATCGATACCCGCAATTCGTTGACCCCGTCGTCGTTGGTGATCTCGTCGAACAGCAGCTTGGTGTTGTCGATATAGGTGTCGTCGACAACCGCCTGCTCGCGCGAGATCATGTCGGCGATGGTATAGGTCGCCTTTTCGCGGACGCTCTTGTACCGGTGCACCTCGAAGAACTCGAAGGTCGCACAGATCGTCCAGAACAGCAGCGGCAGGGCGATCACCGATTCCACCATGAACGAACCGCGCGTGTCGTCCCGGAACCCTTGCAGGGCAGTCTTGAGGCGCAACCAGAGCATCACAGCGGCTCCTGAACGAAGGCGGTCATGGTGTAGACGGAGGACTGACCACTGGCATCCTTTGTCAGCGCGCTGCCGAGCGCGTCGTCGGGGAAGAGCGGGTCGAAGCGCAGGCAGGCCCGAAGCAGCATCAGCTGGTTCTGCTGGCCGGGCGTGAATTCCTTCACCGGCTTGCTGGGTTCGGCCGCATCGGTGCAGTCGATCGGCGCGGCGAGCGTCGCGAAGTTGCGGATGTCGGCCGACCTCATCTCAAGGCGCAGCGTGGTGGAACAGTCGCGGATCATCAGCGCGTTTTCGCAGATGATGTCCTTGATGTCGTCATGCTGCGGGGCCGTGCCGGTGCCGAGGCGGATTTCCC
>JAUIBJ010000524.1 GCA_030428025.1 Alphaproteobacteria bacterium | reverse complement strand
CTATGCCTATGCCGGACTGGTGGGCTCGCTCGACTACCGGATCCGGGGCGACGTGACCTATTACACCTCGTGGAACAACGGTGCTGTCTTCTCCACCGGCTCCATCGGGTTCGGGCAGTCGCTTCCGGCCAACGATTTCGACAACTCGTCCTCGAAGATGCTCAAGAACGTGGTCGATGCCTTCATCAAGGACGGCCGGCTGCCCGGAAGCCAGTGGACGCTGGAAGAGAAACAGTGGCGGTGATCGCGACGCCCGCTCAGGGCAGCGCGGATACCTCCACGGGCAAGAGCCCGCCCGCAAGGCCAAGCAGCAGCGTGGCCAGCAGCGCAAGCGCCATGCCCGACCCCGAGAGGCCGGGCAGAATCTGGGGCCGTTCTCCACGCAGGCCGAAAAAGGCGGGCGCGATGAACCGGGCATAGACCGCCAGTGACAGCGCCGAATTGGCAAACCCCACCACGGCGAGCCATGTCATGCCGCCGGCGATCGTGGCCGCGAACAGTTCGAACTTGCCAAGAAACCCAGCAAGAGGCGGGACGCCCACAAGCGAGAGGAAGCCCACGATCAGTGCGGCCGTCTCCCACGGGCGCGTGCGGGCCAGCCCGTAGTAATGGGCCCTGTCGGTGCGCCCCCGCAGCCGTATCACGGCAGCGAAAAGGGCCATGTTGGCCGCCGAATAGGCCGTGACGAAGACCAGAAGCGCCGGCAGTGCCGCCCCCGCCAGCCCCGCCACGGCGACGCCCATCAGGGCAAAGCCCGACTGGCTGACCGACGACCAGCCGATCATACGGCGCAGGTCGTCCTGGGTAAGAGCCGCGAGGTTGCCCCATGTCATGGTCAGCGCTGCAACCGCGGCCACCAGCGACCGCAGGCCGGTTTCGCCGGCCGGGTAGAGGTCGACCAGCCGGTAGAGCGCGACGGCGGCGGCGAGTTTGGGAACGGTGGACAGAAAGGCGGCCACGGGCGCCGGCGCGCCTTCGGCCACGTCCGGCATCCAGGCATGGGCGGGCAGGGCGGCCATCTTGAAGAGAAGCCCGAGCACCACCAGTACCAGCCCGGCGGTTTCGAGCGGCGAGCCCGGCGCGCGGCCCGCCAGTTCCGCATAGGCCGTGCTGCCGGACATGCCCAGGATCAGGACGATGCCGGTGACCATCAGGGCGTTGGCGAGCGCCCCGATCAGGAAGTATTTCATTCCCGCCTCGACCGACAGCGCCCAGTTCCGGTGCCAGGCGGCCAGCGCATAGCCGGTGATCGAATTGAGCAGAACGCCCATCATCAGCTGCATCAAATCCGCCGCCCCGGCCATTGCCATCGCGCCCAGGGTCGAGAACATCAGCATCGCGTAAAGCTCGCCATGGCGCCGGTCGCGCGCGAACCAGACGGTGGACAGAAGCACCGTCAGCCCCGCGACGCCCGGCAGCAACAGCCGCGACCAGTCGGTTGCCGTGTCGAGGGCGAAAGTGCCGCTGAAGGTGAGCGTTTTCGCGCCCGCTTTCCAGACCGCGAGCGCGGCCGCCGCCGCCAGCCCCGCAAGCGCGATCCAGCCGCAAAGCGCCTGCCGCTCCTGCGGCAGGACCATCGCCGCCAGAAGTGCCGTGACGGCCGTGAGCAGAACCGCGATTTCCGGAAGGATGTCGCCCACGGGCATGTCAGCCCCCGATGGTTGCGGCCGCGCCGATCAGGTCGATCAGCCAGGCCGGCCAGACACCGATCAGCACGACGAGACCCAGCAGGACCGACAGAACCGCCATCTCGGACGGCGCGAGATCGGGGAAGGCGGGGTCGTTTTCCGGCCGCTCGCCGAAGAAGAGCTGGCGCAGCATGGTCAGGAACAGCGCCGCCGTCACGACAAGCCCGAGAAGCCCCACCGCCGCGAGCATCGGGAAGGTGGCGAAGGCCCCCATGAAGATCTGCAACTCGGCCACGAAACCGGCAAGCCCCGGCAGCCCGAAGGAGGCGAAGGAGGCCAGCACCATCGCGCCGGCAAAGCGCGGCGCCGGCGCCGCCAGCCCGCCGTAGCGGTCGAGCGCATAATCCTGCCGCCGCTGCCAGAACCCGCCCGCCATCAGGAAAAGCGCGCCGGTGATCAGCCCGTGGGCGACCATCTCCAGCACCGCGCCGGTGAGCGCCACCTCGCGCATGAGCGGCGATCCCGCGGCCGATCCCGCAGCCGCGATGCCAAGTACCGCATAGCCCATATGGTTGACCGAGGTATGGGCGATGCGCCGTTTCAGGTTGGCCTGGGAAAAGGCTACCAGCGCCCCCCAGAGGATCGAGACGACCGCCACCGCCGCCAGCCAGGGCGCCGCGGCGGCGAAGGTCTCTCGCATCATCTGGAAGGGAAAGCGGATCATCCCGTAGGTGCCCATCTTCAGCAGGATCCCCGCCAGGATGGCCGAGGCCGGGCCGGGCGCGTCCACATGCGCGGGCGGCAGCCAGGTATGTACCGGAAAGAGCGGTGTCTTGACGGCGAATCCCAGCAGGAAGGCGAAGACGATCCATCCCGCCACCGGGCCGGTCAGGGACTGGGCGGCAATGGCCTTGCGCATGTCGAAGCTCGGCTCGGGCATCGACAGCGCCATCACCAGAATGCCCAGCAGGATCGCGAGCGAGCCCACCAGCGTGTAGATGAAGAATTTCAGCGCGGCCGCCTGTGCGTCGCCGTGCCCCCAGCGGCCGATCAGGAAATACATTCCGACGAGGCTGAGGTCGAAGAAGACGTAGAACAGCACCATGTCGAGCGCGAGGAAAAGCCCGATCGAGACGCCGGCCAGAAAGAGCATCCAGCCGTAATAGCCGCGCGTTGCGCCGGCTACCGGCCAGGCGGCGGAGACGGTGAAGACGAGCGCCGTCAGCAGGGCGAGGGAGAGCGAAATCCCGTCCACGCCCACCCGCCAGGCGATGTCCAGCGCCGGGATCCAGGGCCAGACCTCGGTGGGCCCGAATCCGGGGCCGGTACGCGTGACCCAGACCGCGCAGAGCAGCGCCAGAGAGACCGCCGATAGCGAAATGGCAGCCAGCCGGGCCAGGCGTGGGCCGGTCAACAGCACCAGCGGCGCGGCAAAAAAGGGAATGAGGATCGCGAGGCTAAGCATGTCAACCTTCTAGGATCAAAAGAAAAATTGCTGCGGCAAGGCCCAGTATCATGACGACATAGGCATGATGAACCATGCCAGTCTGGATCCGGCGCAGCGGCCCGGAAAGCACAAGCGCCACGCGCGTGGCCGTGCCGGGAATTCCCTCTGCCGCCCGCTCTCCCGGCCCTGACGACAGTCGTGCGAGCGCTTCCGCGCCGTTTGTGGTTCCGGCTACAAACCCAAGCGGTGCGGTGCCTTCGAAGCGGCGGGTCATCCCGTCGATCCAGCGATCGTCTCCGTGGGCCGCGCACCGGGCTACGGCCTGAACCGAAGCGACCGCGCGTCCCGGGACCGCGTCGATCAGGCGGTCGTCGGTTCGGGCGAGCGCGGTGCAGAGCCTGGCGAAGCGGCACGTCAGGCCGGGATCGAGCCGCCG
>JAUIBJ010000523.1 GCA_030428025.1 Alphaproteobacteria bacterium | reverse complement strand
AAGATCCTTGTGGCCAACCGGGGCGAGATCGCCCTTCGCGTGATCCGCGCCGCCCGCGAGATGGGCATCCGCTCGGTCGCCGTGCATTCCACGGCGGATGCCGACGCGATGCATGTGCGCATGGCCGACGAAAGCGTCTGCATCGGTCCGCCCCCCAGCACCGACAGCTATCTCTCCATCCCCTCGATCATCGCCGCCTGCGAGGTGACGGGCGCGCAGGCCATCCACCCCGGCTATGGCTTCCTGTCGGAAAACGCCAATTTCGTGCAGATCGTCGAGGACCATGACCTGACCTTCATCGGCCCCACGGCCGAGCATATCCGCATCATGGGCGACAAGATCACCGCCAAGGACACGATGAAGGATCTGGGCGTGCCCTGCGTGCCCGGCTCCGAGGGCGGCGTGCCCGATCTGGGCGCCGCCCGTACTTTGTGCGACGAAATCGGCTATCCGGTGATCGTCAAGGCCACCGCCGGCGGCGGCGGGCGGGGCATGAAGGTGGCGCGCGACGCGGGCGAGCTGGAACGCGCCTTCCGCACCGCCCGGTCCGAGGCCAAGGCGGCCTTCGGCAATGACGAGGTCTATATCGAGAAATACCTCACCACGCCCCGGCATATCGAGATCCAGGTCTTCGGCGACGGCAAGGGCCGCGCCGTGCATCTGGGCGAACGCGACTGTTCGCTCCAGCGCCGCCACCAGAAGGTGCTGGAGGAAGCGCCGGGCCCCTGCATCACCCCCGAGGAACGCGACCGCATCGGCAAGATCTGCGCCGACGCGGTGGCCCGGATCAACTATGCCGGCGCCGGCACGATCGAATTTCTCTATGAGAACGGCGAGTTCTACTTCATCGAGATGAACACCCGCCTTCAGGTCGAACACCCGGTGACCGAGGCGATCTTCGGCGTCGATCTGGTGCATGAGCAGATCCGCGTGGCCGAGGGGCTGCCGATGTCCTTCACCCAGGACGATCTGGTGATCAACGGGCATGCGATCGAGGTGCGGATCAATGCCGAGAAGCTGCCGCAGTTCTCGCCCCGGCCGGGCAAGATCACCCAGTTCCACGCGCCGGGCGGCCTTGGCGTGCGGATGGATTCGGCGCTTTACGACGGCTATTCGATCCCGCCCTATTACGATTCGCTCATCGCCAAGCTGATCGTGCACGGGCGCGACCGGCAGGCCGCGCTATCGCGTCTCAACCGGGCCCTTGGCGAGTTGATCGTCGATGGGGTGGACACCACCGTGCCGCTCTTCCACGCGCTCTTGCAGGAAGAGGACGTAATCGCCGGCAACTACAATATTCACTGGTTGGAGAAATGGCTCGAAACCAACCTCCAGGGCTGAGACCGACGCGGGGCGCCGCATGAAGGACGGCGACCCGCCGGTCAGCCCCGAGCTTCTGCTCAGCGCCTATGCTTCGGGCATATTTCCGATGGCGGAATCGCGTGACGATCCGGAGGTGTTCTGGGTCGATCCGCGACGGCGGGGCATTCTGCCGCTCGACGGCTTTCACATCTCCCGTTCGCTGGCCCGGCGCATCCGGCGCGGCGGCTACGAAGTGACGCTCAACCGCGATTTCGCAGGCGTGGTCGCCGCCTGTGCCGACCGCCCCGACACCTGGATCAGCGAGGGGATTGCCACCCTCTACGGCCAGCTGCACGAGATGGGCTATGCCCATTCGCTGGAAATCACGCAGGAGGGGAAACTTGCCGGCGGCGTCTATGGCGTGGCGCTTGGCGCGGCGTTCTTCGGGGAGAGCATGTTCTCGCGCCGCACGGACGGCTCGAAACTGGCGCTTGCGCACCTGACCCATCACCTGTGGTCCTGCGGCTTCACGCTCTTCGACACCCAGTTCCTGACCACACATCTGGCTACGCTGGGGGCGGTGGAAATTCCTCGCGCGCGCTATCACGTCCTTCTGCGCGACGCGGTCGACCGGCCCGCCTCTATCCTGGCGCGGCCGCTCGATACGTCGGCTCACTCGGTCTTGCAGCGCAGGACCCAGACGTCGTAGCGGGGATGTTCGAGCGCGTTGAGCGCAGGCGACGAGGCCAGCATCCAGCCCGAAAACAACTCTGCCCCGTCCACCGTGTCGGTGATGGTAAGAAAGGCAAAGGCCTCGCCCGCCGGGTCGTCCACCGGATAGCGGCATTCGCCGAGAACCACCTTCAGCCGCCCGAATTCGGTGCCGCCGCCGGCGGGCACCTCAAGGTCGGAGACGCTGGCATTCACCTTGTCGAGCCCGCGCAGCACCGCGCCCGTGCCGATCGAGACTTCAGCCTCCTGCGCAGTCGCGGGCGCGGTCCACAGGATCCCGAGCAGAAGGGCCGCGGCGCGGCGCCTCATTCCGCCTGCACCTCTTCGTCGCCGGCGACGAATTTCATCAGAAGCCCCACAAGGCTGACCGACCCTTGGGTGAATTCCACCTCGTCGCCGGGCTCGAAAAAGAAGGGCGAGCCGCCGGGCAGAATTTCCACGTAATTGCCCCCCAGAAGCCCCTCGGAAGAGACTGCCACGGCGCTGTCGTCTGGCACGTCGATACCGTTGCGAACCGAAAAGACGGTACTCGCGCGATAGGTCTCGGTGTCGAGTTCGATTCCCGTCACCCGGCCCACCTTGACCCCGGCCAGCCGCACGTCGGTGCCCACGCTGACCCCGTCAGCGCTCCGGAAGCTGGCGGTCAGCTCGTATTCATCCTGACCGCCGGAAAAGCCCGTCACCTGCCCGGCATAGACCAGGAAGCCCACGGCCACCGCCAGAACGGCGCCGCCCACCAAGACTTCGGTCGTGTGTTCCGCTGACATCGCGATCTGCCTTCATTCAGGACGCAAGCAACGCGTCACTCGGGGCTCCAGGCCTCGTAGTCGCGCCGTTCGGTAGGTTCGCTTCGCCGGATAGAACCCGCGGGCGCATAGGCCAGCGGCGTACCGGTGAGGTTCTCCACATGCGGCTTTTCCCAGGTCTTCCGCGGCAGGGGACGTTCCGAGGGCGGCTCTTTGAAGGTGTGGTGCAGCCAGCCGTGCCAGTCCGGGCTGACCCGGCTCGCCTCGGCCTCGCCGTTGAACATCACCCAGCGTTTCTTGTCGTCGTGGTCGCGATAGAAGACGTTGCCCTGCTCATCCTCGCCCACCTTGACGCCCTTGCGCCAGGTATAGAACTGGGTGTTGAGCGTGGCGCCATTCCACCACGTCACCGATCTCAGAAGCGTGTTGAGAAGCCCCATGCAACCCTCCGGTCATGCCTTCCATCCGTATGGCGCATACAGCGGCAAAGGTCCAGTGCCAGCGACGGGTTTTGCACCGGACAGCCCGACCCGCTTTTCGGAATGCTTCAGTCCAGTACCACGATCCCGGTATGCTTGGATTTGTGCTCGGGTTCGACATGGATGGTAACGCGGGCGTCCGGCACCGCCTTTTCCATGGCGGCCTCGACCCGGTCGCAGATTTCATGCGCATCGTAGACCGTCATCTCGGCCGGCACGACAAGATGGAATTCTATGAAGGTCACGCTGCCGGCAT
>JAUIBJ010000522.1 GCA_030428025.1 Alphaproteobacteria bacterium | reverse complement strand
CTCGCCGGCACGCTCGCGCAGACCGTGGCCGAGACGCTGGCCTGCGTTGCCATCGTCAACCTGATCACCCCGGGCTGCCCGGTTTGTTTCGCCGCGTGGCCCTTCATCACCGACCTGCGCAGCGGCTCCTTCACCGGCGGCGGCGGCGAACAGGCGTTGATCGCGGCGGCGGCGGTGCAGATGGGCCAGTTCTACGGCCTGCCCACGTCGGTGGGGACCGGCATGACCGACGCCAAGCTGCCCGACGCCCAATACGGGATCGAAAAGGCGATGACATTCACGCTCGCCGCCCATGCGGGCGCCAACCGGCTCTGCGAATTCGGCGGTATGCTGGGCAGCCTGATGGGCTGCAGCTTCGAGGCGATGGTGATCGACGACGAGCTGGGCGGCCAGCTTCTGCGCACCCTGCGCGGGATCGAGGTCACGGACGAGACGCTGGCCGTCGATGTGATCCACCAATGCGCCATCGATCCGGGTCATTTTCTCGGCAACTCGCATACGCTCACCTACATGAACAGCGAATATGTCTATCCGAACCTGATGGACCGCGAGCGCACCGATACCTGGGAAAACCAGGGGCGGAGCGACCTTTTCGAGCGCGCCAAGGCGAAATCCGACACCATCTTGGGCGAGCATTTCCCCAACCATTTCGGCGGGGCGGACGCGCAGGTGCGCGCGGAATTTCCCATTTGCCTTTCGCCAGAGGCTATGCGGCCCCCGGCCCGGGGCCGCAAGGCGGGGTGACCGGGCGAGGGGCTTGCGTCAGCCGGGAGGGCCTCAGGCGCTTTCGCTGGCGCGACCCTCGGAGGGGCGATAGGCCATGTACTTCGCTTGTGTTGCGATGTGGTCTGCCAGGAACTTGGCGTCATGCCAGACACCCCAGATGAAGGATGACCCGCGCCGTGACAGCCACGGCAGGCCGACGAAATAAATCCCCGGCTCGGTCGAGATGCCGCGCCGATGACGGGGCTTGCCGGCCTCATCGAAGGCATCGACCTCAAGCCATCCGAAATCGGTGGCAAAGCCCGTGGCCCAGATGATCGTGCCGATTCCGCTCTCTTGCAGGTCAAGCTCGGAAATCGGCTGCGTCATGCAGACCGGGTCGGGCCCGATCTGGCGGGCCTGCGGTTCCTCGGGCAGATCGAGCCCGGTGCGGTCGACCCAGGCGTCGGCCTCGTCGAGCACCGAAAGGTAATTCGCATCCCCCCGCGCGATGTTCTCGCAAAGATCGCCGGCAAAGCGCAGCTTGCCATCCTCATAGGCCTCGGTCCGGCCCACCAGCGTCATGCCCCGCGCGGCCAGCCGGCGGAAGTCGATCGTCTGCCCGCCCTTGGCGCCGCTGACCGAGATCGTCACATGCTCGGCGCCGGGTCCCGCGGTTTCCATGTCCCACTTGCCCAGAACACCCAGCCACCAGACGAAATCCCGCCCGCGATAGCTGCGCGGCGGGCGGTCATGCGGTCCGACCGACAGATAGACTTGCCGGCCCGCCTCCAGCAGTTCCTCGGCGATCTGCACGCCCGACGACCCCGCGCCGATCACCAGAACCGCGCCTTCGGCCAACTGCTCCGGATTGCGGTAGGCGCTGGAATGCATCTGCTCGGGGCCCGCATCGGCAGGCATCAGCGGCGGGATCACCGGGCGCTGGAACGGCCCCGTGGCGGCGACGACGCTGTCGGCCTCGATCACGCCATGCGATGTCTCCACCCGAAAGCCGGCGCGGCCCTCCTGCCGGGTGACGCGCCGCACCTCGACGCCGCAGCGGATCGGCGCGCCGATCTTTTCGGCATGGGCCACGAACGCGTCCGCGATGGCCTCCTTGGGCACGAACGCGTCCGGGCCGTAGCCGGGGAAGTCCATGCCCGGAAAGCAGTCATGCCAGGCCGGGCCGTTGGCCACCAGCGAGTCCCACCGCTCCGACCGCCAGCGCTCGGCGATCCGGTGGCGTTCGAGCACGATATGCGGCACGCCGCAATTGGTCAGGTGCTCGCTCATCGCCAGTCCGGCCTGTCCGCCGCCGACGACCACGGTGTTTGTTGTCTCAGGCTGCATTGGCAAACCCTTCCTGTTGCCGGTCATCCCGGATTGCGTTCTGGCGGCCACCCTAGCCCAGCCGGCCCAAGGCAAAAAACAGGATTTCGTTAAGCGTTGCTTGGGCTCTCTCTAATCATGGGCGGTTCGGGGCGGTTAGGCTGATCCTAATCCGGGCTGAGGAACTCGTTACTTTGGCATCAAGGGCACGATGTGGAAATCTGCGCCACAAACGCCCCCGGGGATGTCGGCAGGACGATGGAAACCAGTTATCAGGAAGGGCACCGGGCAGGGCCCCGCCTGCCTCGGTCTGCACAGACGCCCCAGCCGACCCAACGGAGACGACGATGGCCCATACCCGCATTCGAAAATTCAACACCAAGGACACCTATCCCGAACAGAAGCTCGACAACGACCTGTGCCAGGCGGTGGTCACGCAGGGCGGTCGGATCGTCTGGCTGCGCGGTCAATGCCCGCAGAACCTCGACGATGCGGTGAACATCGACAGTCACGATCCCGTCGAGCAGACCCACAAGGTGATGCAGAACATCCGGCAGTTGATCGAGGAGGCCGGCGGGCGGATGGAACATCTGGTGAAGGTGGTGGTCTATATCACCGACGTGCGCCACCGCGAGGCCGTCTATCGCACGATGGGCGAGTATATCAGGGGCGTGCACCCGGTCTCGACGGGCCTTGTGGTGCAGGCGTTGGCGCGGCCCGAATGGCTGGTCGAGATCGACGGCACCGCCGTCATCCCGGAGGAGGAGGCATGACCTTTTCGCTGGTGGCCCGCTGCGCCCAAACCGGCATGTTCGGCGTGGCGATTTCCTCCTCCTCCCCGGCCGTCGCCGCGCGCTGTTCCTATGCACGTGCGGGCGTCGGCGCGGTGGCCTCGCAGAACGTGACGGACCCTACGCTCGGGCCTCTGGCGCTCGACCTGATGGAAGGGGGGATGACCGCCGAAGAGGCCATCGCCGAAGTCCAGGAGCGCGGCCGGTTCATCGAGTACCGGCAGGTTCTGGCGGTGGACGGGCAGGGGCGCACCGCCATTCATTCCGGGCCCAACTCTCTGGGCGTCTGGACCCAGGCCGAAGGGCGCGACGTGGCCTCGGGCGGCAACCTGCTGGCCAATGACGGCGTGCCCGGCGCGATCGTTGCGGGGTTCGAGGGGGCGACGGGCCATCTGGGCGATCGCCTGATCGCCGCGATGCGGGCCGGGCTGGCGGCCGGTGGCGAGGCGGGACCGGTGCATTCCGCCGGGCTGATGCTGGTCGACGAGGTGCCCTGGCCCGTGGCCGATCTGCGCTGCGACTGGACCGAGGATTGCCCCATCGAGGCGGTCGCCACCGCCTGGGAGGTCTACAAGCCCCAGCTCGACGCCTATGTCCAGCGCGCGCTCGATCCGCGCGCCGCGCCCTCCTACGGCGTGCCCGGCGACGATTGAGGCCGCTTGCGGCGCGCGACCTATCCTTGCCCCTCCGGGGGCCCTAT
>JAUIBJ010000521.1 GCA_030428025.1 Alphaproteobacteria bacterium | reverse complement strand
ACCTCTTGCGGGGCGCCTTCGCGGAATTCCCGCGCTACCACCACATCCACAGGCAGCATCACCCGGCACCCGGTGGTTTCCGCCTTGGCGAGAATGTCGCGCGCGGTGCCTGCCATGTCATGTTCGCACAGCGACGTGCCGACCTCGGCCCCCTTGGCCGCGAGAAAAGTGTTGGCCATGCCGCCACCGATCACGAGGATGTCCACTTTCTCGACCAGGTTGCCCAGCAGATCCAGCTTGGTCGACACCTTGGCCCCGCCGACCACCGCCATCAGCGGGCGCACCGGGTCGCCCAGCGCGGCTTCCAGCGCCGACAACTCGGCCTGCATCAGCCGCCCGGCGCAGGCGGGCAGCAGCCGCGCCAGCCCTTCGGTCGAGGCATGGGCGCGATGGGCGGCGGAAAACGCGTCGTTGCAATAGATATCGCCCAGGTCGGCCATCTCGGCGGCCAGCGCGGGATCGTTCTTTTCCTCGCCGGGATGGAACCGGGTGTTTTCCAGCAGCAGCACCTGACCATCGGGCAGGGCCTCGACCGCGGCCAGCGCCGCCGGGCCTCGGCTGTCGGCGCAGAACATCACCGGCACGCCAAACGCCTTTTCCAGCGCCGGAACCAGCGGCCGCAGCGACATCTCGGGCACATGCTGCCCCTTGGGCCGGCCGAAATGCGCCAGCAGGATCGGCTTGCCGCCACGGGCCAGAACATCCGCCACGGTCGGGGCGACGCGCCGGATGCGGGTGTCGTCGGTCACCGTGCCGTCCTGCACCGGAACGTTGATATCCACCCGCATCAGCACCCGCTTGCCCGCGAGATCCATGTCGTCCAGCGTCTTCCAACCCATGTCACACCCTTTCCTCAACCATGGGGGTTTTTCCCTTCCCGACCGCACGGCGTCAATGGCTCTCTTGGCATTCGGCCCCGTGCATCTTAGGTATCGGTCCGACCCAAGGAACAGGAGGCCCCCATGGCCGAGATCAAAGATCCCGAAAACACCATCCTGATGGAGCTCAAGGACGGCACCGTCACCATCGAACTGCTGCCCGAGGTCGCGCCTCAGCATGTCGAGCGGATGAAGGAACTCGCGCGGTCGGGCGCCTATGACAACGTGTGCTTTCACCGCGTGATCGACGGGTTCATGGCCCAGACGGGCGACGTGAAGAATGGCAACATGGCAGACGGGTTCAATCTGCGCATGGCCGGGACCGGCGGCTCCGAGCATCCCGACCTGCCGGCGGAGTTCTCGAAGCTGCCCCATGATCGCGGCACGCTGGGCGCGGCCCGGTCGGCCAACCCGAACAGCGCCAATTCGCAGTTCTTCATCAACTTCAAGGACAACCATTTCCTGAACGGCCAATATACCGTCTATGGCCGCGTGGTTTCGGGCATGGAACATGTGGATGCGATCACCCGCGGCGAACCGCCCGCGGAACCGGATCGCATGATTTCGGTCAAGGTTGCCACCGATGCGTAAGCTCGCCGCCCTTCTCGCGCTTGTCGCCAGCCCGGCGCTGGCCACAGGGCTCGAAATCGAGGTCGCGGGCGATGGCGCCAACGGCACCGTCGTGATCGACCTGGCCGACGACGTGGCACCGGGCCATGTCGCGCGGATCGCAGAACTGGCGCAATCGGGTGCCTATGACGGGGTTGTGTTCCACCGCGTCATCGACGGGTTCATGGCCCAGACCGGCGACGTGCAACACGGCCGCGACGGCAGCAACCTGAACCGCGCCGGCACCGGCGGGTCTGACGGACCGGACCTGAAGGCCGAGTTTTCCGACCTGCCCTTTGATCGCGGCGTGGTTGGCATGGCCCGGTCGCGCAGCCCCGACAGCGCCAACAGCCAGTTCTTCATCATGTTCGCCCCGGCCCCGCATCTGAACGGGCAATACACCGTGGTGGGCAAGGTGACCTCGGGCATGGACGTGATCGACGCGATCACCCGCGGCGACGGGCCGAATGGCGCCTTTATCGAAGCCAGCCCGGACGTGATGAAAAAGGTCACCGTGACCGACTGACCCCGTGACCCGGCGCATCGCGCCGGGCCGCTCCTGCCCGCCGGCCGGCCAGCGCGTCAACGATTATTCGTCAACAGGTTATCGGATTAGCGCGGGTGACGCGTTCCATCCCAATGTTTTGACACCCCAAGCACCGCTTATCGTATTCCGCCATCACACTGATCCCGAGTCCTCGCCCGTAGCGGTCAATTTCGCGACGGGTAGCCCCCCAGTCGAGCCGCATGCTGCCAGTGTCCGAGCCGATCGCCGAAAGGGCACCAAGGATTGTGGGAGATCGATTGGACATGGTGGTCTCCTTTTGCGCCCGTTTCGAGCCGGGGATGACAACGAGGCAACGCAAACGCTGCCCCGAAGTTTGGATCAGTCGCTGGCCTTCTGCATTGCCTCCTCAAGCTTCTTTTTGTCGGCATCGCTCAGCTCCGGCCGATCGATCTTGACCGTCAGTTTTTCGAGCTTTGCCGTCAGCGGGAACGGCGGCTTGTAATCGGCATCGTTGACGCCGGTCAGGGTGTCCGACCCGATATCGAACGCCTCGTCCCATTGCAGGATCATCGGCAGTGTCTTGTCCATCTTCTTGGTCTGAACATCCTTGCCGTCCACGCGCAGCGTGCCGGTGCCGCCGCGGCCGACGCCATCGAAGTTGTTGAAGGCAAGCGTACCGGCCCCTTCTCCGTCATAGACGAAATCGAACTCGACACTGTGCTTGCCGGGGCTGAGCGGCTCTGTGCCTTCCCATTTGATCCGCTCGAGGTCGACCATGTTCCACAGGAAGACCGGCACGCCCTTGAGCAGGTAGAAGCCGTAGCCGCCGAACCGGCCACCCGAGGTCAGCATCATGCCCTCGGCGCCGCCTTCGGGCACGTCGATCTCAGCCGTGATCGTGTAGGAGGCGTTGAGCACGAAGGGCGAGTCGCCCTGCGGCAGCCCCACCATCGGCCGCGTATAGACGAATTCGGTCCGGCCGGCGGTGATGTTCGGGCGCGGCGCAACGATACGGGCCGCCACCGAGGCATCGAGCGGGAACACCTGGTACTTGTTTGCCTCTTCGATGAAGAGCGCCTTCAGTTCCTTGACCTTGTCGGGATGGTCGGCCGCGATGTCCTTGGTCTGGTTCATGTCCGTGGGCAGGTCATAAAGCTGCAGCACCTGGTTGTTCAGCGGGTCCGGGTTGGCAGGTCCGAAGGCCTCCCATGGCGCGCGGTTGACCTCAGTGCTCAGCAGCCAGCCCTCGTGATAGAGCGCCCATTGCCCCATCATCTCGAAATACTGGGTCTTGTGCTGACTGGGCTCGTCGGCATTCGCCGCATCGAAGGTATAGGCAAAGCTTGTCCCTTCGATCGGGGCCTGCTCTATGCCGTCGACCGCTTTCGGCGCCGGAATTCCGGTGACCTCCAGAATCGTCGGCACCACGTCGATCACGTGCATGAACTGGTCGCGCCTGCCGCCCTTGTCGGTGATACGGTTGGGCCAGGACACGACCATGTTCTGCCGAATGCCGCCGAGCCGCGAGGCGTTC
>JAUIBJ010000012.1 GCA_030428025.1 Alphaproteobacteria bacterium | reverse complement strand
CCGCCACCGTCTGGGCCATGAGATCGACCTGACGGTGCATCAGGGCGAGGATATGGGCCGGCCGAGCCGGATCGGACTGCGCACCGAGGCCGGGGCAGTCACCGTTTCCGGCCGGGCGGTTCGGGTGATGGAGGGACGGCTGCTGTAAAGCATGTCTGCTCTGACCCGAAACAGGTCAAAGCAGACATGGCATCGTGCGACCCTGTCAGGCTCAGGCCGCTTGTGCGCGCGCCCCGCGACGGCGACTGCGGCTACGCCGGCGCCCATTGCCCGCGCCGTTACCGCCCCCGCCCTGCCGGCGGCCAGCCTGCGGGCGTTTGGCCTGCGGATCGGGAAGCGCCTCCCAAGCCTCGCCCGAGGCCACGGGGATCGCCATGCCCATCACCTTCTGGATGTCTCGCAATTCGCCCATTTCGTCGGGTGCGCAAAAGGCGATCGCCGCGCCGTCGCGCCCGGCCCGCGCCGTCCGGCCGATACGGTGAACGTAGTTTTCCGGCACGTTGGGCAGGTCGTAGTTGTAGACGTGCTTCACGTCCGGAATGTCGAGCCCGCGCGCGGCAACGTCGGTGGCCACCAGCACCCGAACCTCGCCGGCGCGGAAGGCCTTCAGCGCGCGTTCGCGCTGGCCCTGGCTCTTGTTGCCGTGGATGGCCGCCACCGAATAGCCCGCCGCCGACAGCTTGCGCGCCAGCTTGTCCGACCCGTGTTTGGTGCGGCCGAAGACCAGCGCCAGCTCGTCCCGGTGCCCGCCCAGAAGGCCGATCAGCAGCTCGGGTTTGTCGGGTTTGTCGACGAAATGGATCTCTTGGGCGATCTTGTCGGCGGCCTTGCCCGGCGGGCTCACCTGCACGCGTGTGGGGTCGGTCAGGTAGCTGGCCGCGATCTCTTCCATCTGTTTCGGCATGGTGGCGGAGAACAGCATCGTCTGGCGCTCGGCCGGCAACAGCCCGGCGATGCGACGCAGCGCGTGGATGAAACCCAGATCGAGCATCTGGTCGGCCTCGTCCAGGACCAGAAAGCGCGTCTCACCGAGGGTCAGCGCCCGACGGTCGAGAAGGTCGAGCAAGCGGCCGGGAGTGGCCACAAGCACATCCGTCCCGCGCGCCAGCCGGTCGATCTGCGGCCGGATCCCGGCGCCGCCCACCACGACGCCCACGCTGAGCGGCGTGCCGGCCACCAAGGGCGCCAGCGCGTCGCGGATCTGACCCGCCAGTTCGCGTGTGGGGGCGAGGATCAGGCTGCGCACCGTCTTGGGCGCGGGCTTGCCGCGCATCTGCATCAGCCGCGTCACAAGCGGCAGGCCGAAGGCGGCGGTCTTACCGGTGCCGGTCTGTGCCAGCCCCAGCACGTCGCGCCCGTCCAGCGCATGGGGAATCGCCCCGGTCTGAATCGGGGTCGGTTCGGTAATACCCTGATCTGCCAGCTTTTTCACCAGCGGGCCGGGCAGGCCCATATCCTGAAACAGGTTCATTTCACATCCTTCATGACATGGCCCGCACGCGGGCGCATGCCGATGCCGGCGCGGCCATGCCGCCCGGTCTTTCGTGGTCTCGCCAGCCCTTCATACGCGGCATCATTGCCGACGCACCGGTCCGGCGTCTGGCCCCACGCGTGATTTTGGGAACATCCGCGACACTCTCTCGATTACGGCACCACCTCTTCGGGCGGCCTGACTGCTCACGCGGCAGGAGTGTCGGTTGCGTGCTACATGAGCGTCGTGGCCGCGGAAGTCAACCTGTTCCGGCGGGCGGGGTGCGAAAACGGTGGAATCCCCGTCGCAATCCGGCTATCCAACGGGTTCGACGTCAGACCAAAGACGAGCCGATGACCGAGACGATCACCGACCGTTGCGAGGCCAAGGGCCTGCGGATGACCGGCCAGCGCCGTACCATCGCCGCCGTGCTGGAGGAATCCGACGACCACCCGGATGTGGAAGAGCTCTATGCCCGAGCCTCCGACCGCGATTCCAACATTTCCATCGCCACCGTTTACCGCACGGTGAAGCTATTCGAGGAGGCGGGGATACTGGAGAAGGTCGAATTCGGCGACGGGCGGGCGCGCTACGAGGATGCCGAACGCGACCACCACGACCACCTGATCGACCTTCAGTCGGGCGAGGTGATCGAATTCGTTGATTCCGAAATCGAAGCGCTGCAGGAAAAGATCGCGCGCAAGCTGGGCTACAGGCTGAAGGGCCACAAGCTGGAGCTTTACGGGGTGCCTCTTAAGAAGGGGTAAAAGCCACCTGCTCCCGGTCCAGGGGCGCCGCCCGGGCTGTCAGCCCGAACCAGCCTTCCCAAGTCGGTCAGAGCTTCCACCGCCACCGGATATTGCTGCCGGCGCCCCCCGTCTCTATAGGCGGATGGGGGCGCCCTTCGGTGCCTGTCCCGGAAAGGAAGGGTCGATGCAGAACGTCCACGGCATCCTGTTGGTGATCGCCTCCATGGCCGGGTTCACCGTCGAGGATGCGCTGATCAAGCAGTTGTCGCAGACCCTGCCGGTGGGGCAGGTCCTGACCCTGCTGGGCATCGGCAGCGCCACCATCTTTGCCCTTCTGGCGCACCTCCGGGGCCACAACATCCTGGCGCGGGCGGCCTGGCGGCGGCCCTTCCTGCTGCGGGCGCTGGCCGAGGCGACGGCGGCGATGGCCTTCGTCACCTCGCTGTCGCTGGTCGACATATCGGTGGTGGCGGCAGTCTTTCAGGCGACACCGCTCGTGATCACCATGGGCGCGGCGCTGTTTCTGGGCGAAGAAGTGGGCTGGCGGCGGTGGACCGCCATCTGCCTCGGCTTCCTGGGCGTCCTGATGATCATCCGCCCCGGCCTTTCGGGCTTCGAGCCGGCGGCGCTTTTCGTGCTGATCTCGGTCGCGGCGGTGGCGGCGCGCGACCTGATCACCCGGCGCATCGACGTGGCGGTGTCGTCCTTCGTGGTCTCCTTCCAGGGCTTCGCGGCGGTTGTGCCCGCCGGCGTGGTGCTGCTGGCCATGTCGGGCACCGGCCCGCAGGCCCTTTCGCTTTCGCAGGTCGTCATGCTGCTGGGCGCGGTGGTGTTCGGAGCGCTGGCCTATTACGGGATCGTCCAGGCCATGCGCATCGGCGAGGCCGCCGCCGTCACCCCCTTCCGCTACACGCGGCTTCTGTTCTCGCTCATCGTCGGCGTGGTCGTCTTCAACGAACGGCCAGACGCGATGACGCTGGCCGGCGCGGCGCTGGTGATCGGCACCGGGCTTTACACCTTCCTGCGCGAACAGCGCCTCGCCCGTCGCAAACGGCGGGGCCTGGCGTAGCGGGGCCAGGTATGGTTAGCGCTATCAGCACCGTTGCAATCCCCGCCAGACTTGGTAAGGGACAGCCAACGATTTCAGCCGCCGAGGAACCCCATGAGCATCATCATCGACATTCACGCCCGCGAGATTCTCGACAGCCGGGGCAATCCCACGATCGAGGTGGATGTGATCCTGGAAGACGGCACGATGGGCCGCGCGGCGGTGCCCTCGGGTGCCTCCACCGGTGCGCATGAGGCGGTGGAGAAGCGCGACGGCGACACGGCGCGCTACATGGGCAAGGGTGTGCTGGAGGCCGCGGCGGCGGTGAATGGCGAGATCGCCGATCTGCTGACGGGCTTCGATGCGACCGAGCAGGTCTCGATCGACGGCGCAATGATCGAACTGGACGGCACCCCCAACAAGGCCCGTCTGGGCGCCAACGCCATCCTCGGGGTGTCGCTGGCCTGTGCGAAGGCCGCGGCCGATTTCACCACCCAGCCGCTTTTCCGCTATGTGGGCGGCACCTCGGCCCGCATGCTGCCCGTGCCGATGATGAACATCGTCAACGGGGGCGAGCATGCCGACAACCCCATCGACATCCAGGAATTCATGATCATGCCGGTCGCGGCCGACAATATCCGCGAGGCGGTGCGCATGGGCGCGGAGGTGTTCCACACGCTCAAGAAGGAACTGTCGGCGGCAGGCCTTTCCACCGGCATCGGCGACGAGGGCGGCTTCGCCCCCGACATCGCCTCGACCCGCGAGGCGCTTGATTTCATCCTGAAATCCATCGAGAAGGCGGGCTACCGGCCGGGCGAGGACATCTATCTCGCCCTCGACTGCGCGGCGACCGAATATTACCGCGACGGCCGGTATGAGCTGAAGGGCGAAGGCGTGTCGCTGTCGTCGGAAGAGAACGTGGGTTATCTCAAGGCTCTGGTGGCCGACTACCCGATCATCTCGATCGAGGACGGGATGAGCGAGGACGACTGGGACGGCTGGACCGCACTCACCCGCGAGCTTGGCGACAAGGTACAGCTTGTGGGCGACGACCTGTTCGTCACCAATCCTGTCCGTCTGGCCGAGGGGATCGCACGCGGCGCGGCCAATTCGATGCTGGTGAAGGTCAACCAGATCGGCACCCTGACCGAGACTTTGAAGGCCGTGGACATGGCCCACCGGGCGCGTATGACCAACGTGATGAGCCACCGTTCGGGCGAGACCGAGGATGCCACAATCGCCGATCTGGCCGTGGCCACCAATTGCGGGCAGATCAAGACCGGCTCTCTGGCGCGCTCCGACCGGCTGGCCAAATACAACCAGCTGATCCGCATCGAGGAAGCGCTGGGCGACAGCGCCGAATATGCCGGGCGGTCGATCTTGAAGTAATCGGAAAGCCGAGCCGTTTGCCCCAACAACGGCCGGTCGCCAGCCCTACCCTTTCAGGAATTTCCGCCGCGCCTCCTCGGCGATGGCCTGTTTCTGCGTGAGCCGGGCCAGTTCGGCCATCGCCGCCTTGCGCGCCTCAGGCTCGGTGATCCCGGACATGCGCGCCTTGTGTGCCGCGATCTGCTTTTTCAGCACGATTTCCTCGGGGAGCACCCCGGCCTCGGCCATCATGCGGAAGGCCGCGGCCTCGCCCGCGTCGAGATGCGCCTCTCCGCTGCGGTCGGGCAGCGGTTTGCCCTCGCCTTCGAGCCCTTGCAGCTTGCCTTCGCCGCGCGCCTTGAGGATCTGGCGTTCGATCAACCGTGACCACCATGTCATGGTGGCAGAATACCCACCGACGGCCGCAGGCGCCACCGCTCTTCCCCTTTTCTCCCCGTGGCGCTAACCTTTCGCCATGGACGCGCAGGAGATCATCGCCACGCTGGGCCTTGAGCCCCACCCGGAGGGCGGGCATTACCGCGAAACCTGGGTCGCCGGGGGTGCGGGCCGCCCGGCGGGCACCTGCATCTATTTCCTGCTTCAGGGCGGCGAGGAGAACCGCTGGCACAAGGTGGATGCCGACGAGATCTGGCATTTCTACGCCGGCGATCCGCTGATCCTGCGGGTTGCCGAGACCGACACGGGCCCGGCCATGCGCCACCTGCTGGGCCCCGACCTGAGCGCCGGCCAGCGCCCGCAGATCGTTATCCCGCCGCATCATTGGCAGCGCGCCGAATGCACCGGAGCCTTCACGCTGGTCGGCTGCACGGTCTCGCCCGGCTTCCGGTTCGAGGGGTTCACGCTGGCGGAGGACGGTTTCGACATCCCCGAGAACGGGTAGGCAAAGGAGGCCCCTAGTCGGAAAAAGCGGCGGCCTGCGGCCGCTGTTTCGCGCGCAGGCGCAAAGCCCGCACCAATGAACACCTTCCCCTTTCGCCCCCCCAAGAAAATCTGCACCTCCCCTGAAACTTTTCGCCTGCCACTTGCGTGGCTTCGGCCAGTGTCACCGCAGACAGGTGACCCCGAAACAAGGAGGAGACTGAAATGTTCGTGAAAAAGACCCTGGCCGCCGGGACGGCCGCCGCCCTGATCGCCACCGCCGCGCTGGCCGCAAACCCGATGGTTGGCGGAGCGCCGATGTATGCAGAGAAAACCATCGTCGACAACGCGGTGAATTCCAAGGATCACACCACGCTTGTGGCCGCCGTCAAGGCCGCGGGGCTGGTGGACACGCTGCAATCCGAGGGGCCGTTCACCGTCTTCGCGCCCACCAACGCGGCCTTCGGCCAGCTTCCCGCAGGCACGGTCGAGACGCTGCTCAAGCCCGAGAACAAGGCGATGCTCCAAAAGGTGCTGACGGCGCATGTGGTGGCCGGCGACTGGTCGGGCCAGGAGATCATGGCGAAGGCCCGCGCCGGCAGCGACGGGTTCTTCCATTTCGAGGCGGTCTCGGGCGATGCGCTGTCGGCACAGGTGAAGGGCGGCATCCTCTATATCTATGACGAAAGCGGCAATGCCGCGGAGGTGACGATCGCCGATGTCGATCAGTCGAACGGCGTGATCCATGTGGTCAACCGGGTGCTGGTCCCGAAGTAAGGCCCCCGGTTCCGTGGGCGCGGAAGACCTTTGCGGAAAAACCCGCGTCCCCGGCGAAACTTTTCCCTGCCGGCCCGCGTGTTTGCTCAGGACATCCCCCAGAAGGGGTGGCCGGGGCCCGTGTTCCCCCTCTCGCACGGGCCCGGCCCTCCCGGGGGGTGTTTCGGGGCACGCCCTGCCCCGTCCGACAGGACCGGTGTGCGTACGAGTGGTGAACCTTTGCGTTCTGGTGTGAGTGTCACGAGTGCCGCGCCGGGCCGGTGCCCGGGGTGCCGAAAGGTGCCCCGGGCAGCCGCGTTCGCCCTTGGCGTTCACGCCCCGCGCAGGAAATCCACCAGCTGCCGGGTCGATCCGTCCTTGCCCTCGGCGCTTTCCTCGCCCGACAGGATCGGCGCGATTTCCTTGGCCAGCACCTTGCCCAGTTCCACCCCCCACTGGTCGAAAGAGTTGATCCCCAGGATCACCCCCTCGACGAAGACCCGGTGTTCGTAGAGCGCCACGATCTGGCCCAGCCGGCGGGGCGTCAGCCGGTCATAGGCCAGCGTGGTCGAGGGGCGGTTGCCCGGAAACACGCGGTGCGCAGCCTGCCGCTCCAGCTCTGCTCCCTCATACCCCGCCTGACGCATCAGCGCGCGGGCCTCCTCTACCGTGCGGCCGCGCATCAGCGCTTCGGACTGCGCGAGGCAATTGGCCACCAGCAGGCGGTGGTGTTGGGCCATATCGGGTTCGTGGCCTTGGGCGGCTACCATGAATTCGCAGGGTACCACCTGCGGGCCCTGATGGATGAGCTGGTAGAAGGCGTGCTGCCCGTTGGTGCCGGGCTCGCCCCAGACGACCGGGCTGCCGGGCACGTCAAGCGGCGCACCCTCCAGCGTCACGCCCTTGCCGTTCGATTCCATCTCGAGCTGCTGCAGATAGGCCGGCAGCCGCGCCAACCGCTGGTCATAGGGCAGCACGGCGCGCGTGGGGTGGCCGCAGACCTGCGCGTGCCAGATGCCCGACAAGGCCAGCATCACCGGCATGTTCTGTGCGAGCGGCGCTCGGCGGAAATGGCCGTCCATCGCCTCGGCGCCGCCCAGAAAGGCGCGGAAGTTTTCCGGCCCGACCGCGATCATCAGGCTCAGGCCTATGGGCCCCCAGACCGAATAGCGCCCGCCAACCCAGTCCTCGAACCCGAAGACGCGCTCTGGCGGGATGCCGAAACCGGCCGTCAGGTCGTCGGCGGTCGAGAGCGCCGCGAACTGGGCCGCGGGATCCTCCACGGCCTTTGCCATCCACGCCCGCGCGGTTTCGGCATTGGTCATGGTCTCGATGGTGGTGAAGGTCTTCGACGCCACGATCACCAGCGTCGTCTTCGGATCGAGCCCGTCCAGACAATCGGCGATATCCGCCCCGTCCACGTTCGAGACGAAATGACAGCGCGGCCCGTCATGCCAGGGGGCGAGCGCGCGGGTGGCCATCTCGGGGCCCAGATGCGAGCCGCCGATGCCGATATTCACCACATCCGTGATCGCCCCGCCCGCGCCCTGAAAGCGGCCCGCGCGCACCGCCCCGGCAAACTCCTCCATCCGCGCCAGCGTCTCGCGCACGCCGGGCATCACGTCGCGCCCGTCCACCAGCACGGCGCCCCCCGACAGGTTGCGCAGCGCCGTGTGCAGCACGGCGCGACCTTCCGTCTCGTTGATCTTCTCGCCGGCAAACATCGCCTCGCGCCGGGCTTCCACGTCACGCGCCGCCGCCAGATCAAGCAGGCCCTCGCGCGCCGCGCGGGTCATCGAAGTCTTGGCGTAGTCGAAGAGCATCCCGTCGAAGCGCACCGAGAAATCCGCCGCACGCGCCGCATCCGCGTCCAGCAGATCGGCGATGCGCGCGCCCCGTTCCGCCCCAAGTCTGTCCCACATTTGCCTATCCGCCTTCCCGCTCAGGGTGCCCAGTGCACCGTTGCTTCCTCCAGCACCGCCGCCACCGGCGCCCGCAAGGGCGCCAGCCCCACCGCCCGGTGCACGGCTCCCTTCTTGGCCTCGCCGGTGATCGCGATATGCAGCGCCAGCGCGTCGCGCAGCACCCGCGCGGACAGGGTCAGCCGAACCTCGGGCACGTCCGGCGCGCGCATCGGCACCAGCACCGGCGCGTCGCGGGCCAGCGCCAGTTCCAGATTGTCGGCGCCTGGGAAAAGCGAGGCGGTGTGCATGTCCGTGCCCATCCCCAGAAGGCAGACGTCGATCGGCAGTTCCGGCACGATGCAGGCTTCCAGATCGGCCAGCACCTCCTCGGGCTCGTGGCCCTTGGCGTGAAGCGGCAGCAGCCGCGCCGCCGCCGCCCGGCCCGTCAGCAGCCTCTCGCGCACCAGCCTCGTGTTGGAACGCACATGCACCTCGGGCAGCCAGCGCTCGTCGCTCAGGAGCACGTCGATGCGGGACCAGTCGAGATCGGCATCGCAAAGGTCGTCGAAGATCGGGCCCGGGGTGCTGCCGCCTGGGACCACGAACAGCACCCGCTCCTTGTGCTCCAGCGCCGCGATCAGCTCTCCGGCCAGCTTGTTGGCCAGATGCACCGCCATCAGATCCTCGTCGGGGTAGTCGATGAAATTCATGCCTTGATCTCCCGCCAGCGCCGTCCGTCGCGATGCATCAGCATCAGCGCGTCGTCGGGCCCGGAACTGCCCGTGTCATAGGGCAGCGGATCGTCGCCCCGCGCCTCCCAGCCGGCGATTACCGCATCCGTCCAGGCCCAGGCCTCCTCGACCTCGTCGCCGCGCATGAACAGGGTCTGGTTGCCCCGGATCACGTCCATGATCAGCCGCTCGTAGGCATCGGGGAAATCGGCCTCCTCGGGTCCCAGCGCCTCGGCGAAGGTCATGTCGAGCGGCACGTCAATGAGCCGCATGCCGCCCGGGCCCGGCTCCTTGATGGTCACGCCCAGCTCGATCCCCTCGTTGGGCTGCAGCTTGATCGTCAGGATGTTGCGATGCCGCCCCGCCTCCTCTCCGAAGATCGAATGCGGCGCATCCTTGAAGACCACCGCGATCTCGCTCGCCCGTTCCTTCAGCCGCTTGCCGGTGCGCAGATAGAAGGGCGTGCCCGCCCAGCGCCAGTTGCTGATCCGGGCGCGCAGCGCCACGAAGCTTTCGGTGGTGCTGTCGCGGTTGCCCACCTGGTTGCGATAGCCGGGCCGGTTCCGGGCGCCCTGATACTGGCCACGCACCACATCGTCGGGGCCCACCGGGTCGAGCGCGCGGATCACCTTCAGCTTCTCGTCGCGCACCGCGTCGGGGTTGAACTTCGCCGGCGGCTCCATCGCGATCAGGCAGAGCAGCTGCATCAGATGGTTCTGCATCATGTCGCGCATGGCGCCGGCGCGGTCGTAATAGTCGCCGCGCGTACCCACCCCCACCACCTCGGCCACGGTGATCTGGATGTGATCGACATACTGGCTGTTCCAGAGCGGCTCGAACAGCATATTGCCGAAGCGGATCGCCATCAGGTTCTGCACCGTCTCCTTGCCCAGGTAATGGTCGATCCGGTATATCTGATTTTCGTGGAAATGCTTGGCCAGCACGGCGTTGAGCTCCTGCGCGCTGGCCAGGTCGCGGCCGAAGGGTTTCTCAACCACGATCCGCGCCGCCCCGTCGGTCAGCCCGTGCTGGTGCAGCCGTTCGGCCAGCGGCCCGAACAGGCTGGGCGCGACCGAGAAGTAATAGGCCCGGATGCGGTCGGGCCGCGACAGCCGGGCAAGCTCGGCCCAGCCGGCCTCGCCCGTGGCATCGACCACCACATAGCCCAGCATGTCGAGAAAGGCGGCGAGATGCTCGCTCTGGCGGGCAGCCTGCGGGTCGGCCTCGGCGATGGCCTCGGCCACCATCTCGCGGTAGCCTTCGCTGTCCATCTCGGTGCGCGCCGCGCCGGTAATGCGCACGTCGCCCTCGATCTGGCCGGCGCAATAGCGTCGGAACAGGCCAGGCAGGATCTTGCGCCGGGCCAGATCGCCCGTGCCGCCGAAGATCACCAGATCGAAAGGATCGACCGGAATCACACGCGAGACCATCGGCAGTTTCCCCTTTCTCGGCCGGCCGGCGCCCCGGCGGCGCGGCCCGCCAATGCCCTACCATCTCTTCACAAAGCCGTCACCAGAAAGGAGATGGGTTTTATTCTCAAAAAGGACAGGTTACGCCCGGAAAGCAATTGAAAAACCGGATGCGATCATGAAAGACAGCGCCGCCAGGTCCGCCAATGACGGCAAGTTTCTCGACCCGCACATCACCGCAGACGGCCAGCCCCGGGCAAGGGTGCCGCTCGTCCGGCCGGAAACGCTGTGGTTCAACACCGGCACGCTTTGCAACATTACCTGCGTCAACTGCTATATCGAAAGCTCGCCCGCCAACGACCGGCTTGTCTACCTGACCGAGACCGAGGTCCGCGACTTTCTGGATCAGATCGCGGCGCGCGGCTGGCCCGTTCGCGAGATAGGCTTTACCGGCGGCGAGCCCTTCATGAATCCCGAAATGATCGCCATGGCCCGCGCGGCGCTGGACGCGGGTTACGAGGTGCTGATCCTCACCAACGCGATGCGCCCGATGATGCGTCCGGCCGTGCAGGATGGACTCCGGGCGCTCGCGCAAGAGCATGGCAACCGGCTTACCCTGCGGATCTCGCTCGATCACTGGTTGGCGGCGCATCACGATGCCGAACGCGGCGCCGGCGCCTATGACAGGACGATCGAGGGCATGGCCTGGCTGCGCGACGCCGGCGTCAGGATGGCCGTGGCCGGGCGCACCGTCTGGGGCGAGACGGAGGCCGAGGCGCGCGCGGGCTACGCCCGGCTCTTCGCGGCCCATGGCTTCGACATCGATGCCGATGCCCCGTCGCAGACCGTGCTCTTTCCGGAGATGGACGAAAGCGTCGAGGTGCCCGAGATCACGACCGCCTGCTGGAACATCCTCGGCAAATCCCCGGGCGACGTGATGTGCGCCTCCTCTCGCATGGTGGTCAAGCGCCGCGGCGCGGCCCGTCCTGTGGTGCTCTCCTGCACGCTGTTGCCCTATGACCGGCGCTTCGAGATGGGCGAGACATTGGAGGAGGCCGAGCGCGACGTGGCGCTCAACCATCCCCATTGCGCCAAGTTCTGCGTGCTGGGCGGGGCCAGCTGTTCGGGCTGAGTGCCGGCAGGCCCGGTTCCGGGCGCCCCTGCTTCTTCTGGCCCCAAATATCCCCGCCGGAGGCATCCGACGTCGCAAACAGGCATGCAATCGGGGCGTGAAGCGGCTCCTCTCCGACCCAGACCAGACACGGAGCCCGCCCATGCCCTTCCATTTCGACGATGCCGAATATACCGCCCGTCAGACCCGCGCCGCCGGGGCGGTGGGCAAGGCCGGGCTCGACGCGCTGATCCTCTTCGCCCCCGAAAGCCACTACTGGATCAGCGGCTACGACACTTTCGGCTTCGCCATGTTCCAGGCGATGGTGCTGACCGCCGGGGGCGACTTGCACCTGATGACCCGGATGCCCGACCGGATCCAGGCGCGGTTGACCTCGACGCTCGCCGATGACCGCATCCATGTCTGGCCGCAATACGAGGGCTCGAATCCGGCCGAGCATCTGCGCAACCTGCTGGCCGATCTGGGCGTGGCGGGCGGCCGGCTGGGCTACGAATCCGACACCGCGGGGCTCACCGATCACAACGGCCGGCTCCTGCGCGCCGCCCTGCCCGCGATCGAGGACCACTCGGAACTCCTCCGCAGCCTGCGCCGGGTGAAATCGCCCGCCGAGATCGCCATGCACCGCCGCGCCGCGGAACTGGCCGACGCCGCGATGGAGGCGGGGTTGGCCGCAACCCGTGCCGGCGCCTTCGAGGGCGACATCCTCGCGGCGATGCAGGGTGCGGTCCTGCGCGGCGGCGGCGACTATGCGGGCAACGAGTTCATCCTCGGCTCGGGGAAACAGGCGCTTCTGTCGCGCTACCATTCCGGCCGGAGGCATCTGGAGGCGCAGGACCAGATGACCTGGGAATGGGCCGGCGCCTATGCCCGCTACCACGCCGCGATGATGCGGACGGTGATCATAGGTCAGCCCAACGACGCCCAGCGCCGCATGCATGCCGCCGCCACCGAGGCGCTGGAGGCCTGTGAGGCCGCGATCCGCCCCGGCGCACCCATGGGCGATGTTTTCGCCGCCCATGCGCGGGTGATGGACGCGCATGGCTTCTCCAACGCCCGGATGCAGGCCTGCGGCTATGCCATGGGCATCGCCTACAACCCGATCTGGGTGGAATTCCCGATGTTCTACGAGGGCAACCCGCTGCCGATGCAGGCGGGTCAGGTGTTCTTCCTGCACATGATCATGATGGATGCCGAAACAGGGCTGGCGATGTGCCCGGGCCATTCGGTGCTGGTGACCGAGACGGGGGTAGAGCGGCTGTCGCGCCAGACGCTCGATATGCTGGTGCGATAGCCTCCGGCGACGCGCCCGTTTTCTTGCAAGAAAACGGCCCGGAAAATTCGAATTTTCCGGCGCACCGCTCCGGCTGGCCTTGCGCTGGAAACCGCGCGCGCCGGCGCCACGGCGGCAAGAAAATGCGCATTTTCTTGCTCGGAATTTTCCCGAAATTCCGCCTTCCCCCGGCGGCACCCCGCGCGCTCAGATCACCAGCCGCAGCAGCCTCAACGCCCCGCGCTTCCACGGCACCCGGTGGGTGTGGCCTGTCTTGGCCGAAATGCGGTCGCGGTTGGCCACGTACCAGTCGTAGTTGCGCACCAGCGCCTCCTCGTTGGAATGGCGCGCGTGCCAGCCCAGCCGGTCGGTGATCTTGCGAGTGCTGACATAGCTGTCCTTGCCGGCGGTCTCGTAGATCCACTTGTAGAGCGGTGAGAGACCCACCGCCTCGAGCGCCCGCAGCGTCCAGATGGCCGGCGCCGCCGGCAGGCCGATCACCCGTTTGCCATGGCCCGCCCGGTCGAGCACCGCCTGAAAGCTCTCGCGCAGCGAGCCGAAGCGCTCGGCGCCCACGTTGAATGTGTCGTTGACGGCCCTCGCCTCGCCCGTGGCGCACAGCCAGACCGCGCTGTTGAGGTCGTCGACGTCCAGAAGCTGATAGCGGTTGTCGCCCGAGCCCAGAACCGGAAAGCCGTGCCCGTCTTGGGCGAAATCGTAGAGAAGTTCGAACGCTCCCAGCCGCTCGGGCCCGACGAAGGATTTCGGCCGCAGCACCGGCAGGCACATGCCGCCCGCACGGAATTCCCCACAGACATGCTCGGCCGCGACCTTCGAGGCGCCATAAGGCCCCACCCCCTGCATCGGGTCCTCCTCGACCAGCGGGTGATGGTCGGGAATGCCGTAGACGGCGGTCGAGGAGATATGCACGAAGCGCCCGATCCCCCTCTCCCGCGCCGTCTCCAGCAGCGCGCGGGTTCCCTCCACATTGGTCGAGCGGATCTCTTCGGGCGAACAAAGCGGCAGGGCCGCCGCGCAATGCACCACCACATCCACCCCCTCGAAGGCGCGGTCATGCAGCGACCGGTCGCGGATATCGCCCTGCAGCACGTCCACCTCGCCCGCTTCCGGATAGGCGAAGGGCGCGATGTCATAGCTGCGCACCTGCACCCCCCGCGCCAGCAGGAAGCGGATCAGGTTGATCCCCATGAAGCCGGCGCCGCCGGTGACAAGATACGTGCCTGCGGACACCACCGCCCCCTTTCTTCATCTGTGTTGGTTCAGGGCACCCTAGCCTGCCTGCCGCAGCCTTGCATGATTTGAATCAAACCCGGGGGATCGCGGCCCCTTCCCGCTTGCCGCCACGCCCGCGCCGCCCCATATTCCGGTCATGCTGAAGTTCACCCCGATCCTTCTGGCGATCCTCTATGCGGTAGTGATGTACCGCTTTTCAGTCTGGCGCACGCGGCGCGAGCTCGACAGCCGCTCGACCGAGTTGGCCGACCCGCGTCTGAAAAAGATGACCGACCGGATGGCCGCCGCGCTCGACCTGCCGCGCATCCGAGTGAACATCTACGAGATCGACCCGGTGAACGGGCTGGCCGCGCCGGACGGGCGGATCTTCATAACCCGCGGCTTTTACCGCAAATTCCAGAGCGGCGAGATCTCGGCCGAGGAGATGGCGAGCGTCATCGCGCACGAGCTGGGCCATGTGGCGCTGGGTCATGCTAGGCGGCGGATGATCGACTTTTCCGGCCAGAACGCGCTGCGCACCGCGCTTGCGATGATCCTGTCGCGCTTCCTGCCCGGCATCGGCATCTGGATCGCCAACGGGCTGACCACGCTGCTTGCCGCCCGCCTGTCGCGGGGCGACGAATACGAGGCCGACGAATATGCCGCCGCGCTGCTGACAAAGGCCGGGATCGGCACCGGTCCGCAGAAATCGCTGTTCTCCAAGCTCGAAGACCTGACCCAGGCGCGCGCGGGCGCCATTCCCGCATGGCTGATGAGCCACCCCAAGACCGGCGAACGCATCGCCGCGATCGAACGGCTCGAGGCGAAATGGGCGAAGTGACGCCTTTCGTGGAGACCCGCAGCCTTGGGTATTCGCGAAACGCGGCAAGACGGCCTCATGAAGCCCTGCATGTCGGCTTGAACCTGTCGCAGGTCGAACCCGAACCGCTTTAGCAGTCTCATCCTGCACAATCGTCTGCCGTTTCGGGCACTGTTTCCGGATGCGGCGGAGCGTCGCGCAATCTCCGCGGTTGCGTCCCATTTCCTTCAAAATCGGCCTGTTTCCTCGACCGGAGTCACGTGTTCACGAGTCGAGGAACGTTCATGTCCCTGTCGAAAGCGCCTGCCCTGGCCGCATCGCCCCGGCTTGCGCCGGCCGTCTTTGTCCTGACCCTGTTCCTGAGCGCCTCGCTGCTGTTCTTCGTGCAGCCGCTTTTCACCCGCATCGTGCTGCCGCACGTGGGCGGCTCGCCCGCCGTCTGGACAACGGCGATGCTGTTTTTCCAGACCGTTCTGATCGCGGGATATCTCTATGCCCATCTCCTGACCCGGGCATTGCCGGTCCGCGGCCAGGTGATGGTGCATCTGGGCGTCTGGGCAGTGGCGCTGATCAGCCTGCCGCTTTCGGTGCCGGCAGGCTGGCAGTTCGACGCGGACGGCTTGGCCGTATGGCAGACGCTCCTGCTCTTTGCCGCAGGCGTTGGCCTGCCCTTCTTCGCGCTCTCGGCCAATGCGCCGCTCATCCAGTTCTGGTACAGCCGCAGCGGCGGGCCCTCGGCCGATGACCCCTATTTCCTCTACGGGGCCTCCAATCTCGGATCGTTGGTGGCGCTCTTGGGCTTCCCGCTGGCCGCCGAGCCGCTCTTCGGCGCCAGCCAGATCGGCATCGGCTGGGCGGCAGGTTTCGTGGCCCTGGGCGGCGCGCTGGCGATGAGCGGGCTCTTTACCGGGGGTCCGGCCGTACCGCTGGCCCATGGCCCGAGCCAAGATGCCCGGCCCCGGTGGGGCGAGGTTGCGCGCTGGGCCTTCCTGGCCTTCATCCCCTCGTCGCTGATGCTGTCGGTCACGCTCAAGATCAGCATCGACATGGGGTCCTTCCCGCTGGTCTGGGCGGTGCCGCTGGCGCTTTATCTGCTGAGCTTCGTGCTGGCCTTCTCGAACCGCCGCCTGCTCGCGCCCCGGACGTTGACGATCGTCGCGGCCCTGGCACTGGCGGTCCTGTCTCTCTATGCCTTCGGCCTGCACGGAAACTATCTCGACTGGGGCTCGGTCGGCGTGCTGCTGGTCTGCTTCTTCTGCATCGCGCTGTTCGCCCACCGCAAGCTCTATGAGGCGCGCCCCGACGGGCACCGGCTGACCGGTTTCTACCTCACCATGTCGGTGGGGGGCGCGCTGGGCGGACTTTTCAACTCTGTCGTGGCGCCGCTGGTCTTTTCCGGCCTGCAGGAAGCGATGATCACCGCGGTGCTGGCGGTGCTGCTCTTCCTGCCGCTGGTCGGCAATCGCCGGGCGCTTGGCCAGCAACTGATCCAGGGGATCACGATCGGCATGGTGGTGTCGGTCCCGGCGCTGCTGATCGGCTATTCGCAGGGCGCAAATGGATGGGGCGCGGTGCTCATGATCCTCGTCCTGGGCAGCGTCATCTGCCTAGCCTGGCTGCGCCGCAGCGCGCTCTCCTGCTACGGCGCGGGAGTGGTGCTGCTGCTGGTGGGCGCGCTCGTGGGCCACGATCCCGCCACCTGGCGCGACCGCAGCTTCTTCGGCACACATGTGGTGACCGAAGAGGCGGGCATGCGCCTTTACGGCAACGGCACCACGGTGCATGGCGCCCAACGGCTTGCCGACGACGCGGGCGGGCGGCCCGAGCCTCTCTACTACTACCACCGCAACGGCCCTCTGGCGCAGGTGCTGACCTCGGCCAAGGCCGATGCGGCAGAGCGCGTGGGCATCGTGGGCCTTGGCGTGGGCTCGCTCGCCTGCTATGCGCAGGAAGGGCAGGACTGGCATTTCTACGAGATCGACCGGATGGTCGACCGGATTGCCCGCACTCCCGAATGGTTCCGGTTCCTGACGGCCTGCACGCCCGATGCGCCCACCCATATGGGCGACGCGCGGATGGTGCTCGACCGGCAGAAGGACATGCGCTTCGATATTCTGGTGATCGACGCCTACAGTTCCGATTCGGTGCCGGTGCACCTGACCACCAACGAGGCGATGCAGCTCTATCTCGACCGGCTGGCGCCGGGCGGGCTGCTCGTCTATCACATCTCGAACCGCTATTACGACATAGACATCCCGCTCGCCCGCTCGGCGGAAGACCTGGGGCTGGCGGCACGCATCCAGGACTACAAGGGCAACACCAAGGAAGACCTGGGCGATGTGGCGATGACGGCGGTGGTCCTGGCACGCAGCGCAGATGATCTGGGCGATTTGGCAGAGGATCCGCGTTGGCGGGTGCTGGAAAGCGATGGCGGACCGGTCTGGACGGACGATTACGCCAATCTGGTCTCGATCATCCGGAACTGAGCGCCTTGGCGAGGCGCGGAAGCCTGGCCTTCTTGAGAAGCGGGCGCATCGCCCATGTCTCTCCGGAAAGCCGGTTGGCGTCGGCCAGAACCGCCCGTGCCGCTTCCTCCACCGGGTCTGGTCCGGCTTTCCAAAGACCCAGCAGGAAGCTGTCAGGATCGGCCCGCGACAGCCCCTCCTCGGCCAGCACGCCGCGCGGGAAATCCTTCGCGTTGAGGGTGAGGATCAGGTCGGCAGAGCCCGCCACAGCCGCCGCCAGCACATGGATATCCGCCGGATCGGGCAGCCAGAGCCGGGCTTCCAGCGAGGGGGCCCATGTCACTTCCGCACCGGGCCAGTCGCGGGCCAAGAGCGCCGCCTCGGCCTCGGCCTGCATCACGCCCTCGGGGCCCAGCTTGGCCGCCGCACGCTGCCATTCCTGGACGATCCGCGCCGACCAGAGCGGCGTGAAGCCGCCGCGCGCCGCCACCCCCAGCAGCATCTGCCGCATGACCGTGGGGTAGAGCACGCAGGTATCGAGCAGAACCTTCATCGCCGCCCCGCGAGGCAGCCTGTGAGGGCTGACGAGCGCGCCCGGCCGATCTGACGGAAAACTTTCACAGCCGGAAGAACAGCGCCTTGAGATAGGCGGTCTCGGCCAGATGCGCGTGCTGCGGGTGGTCGGGCCCGGCGAACCCGGTGCGAATGAGCGGGCCTGCGCGCCCCGCCCTGCCGATGCCGCGCAATGAGGCCGCCCGGAAACGCGCCAGATCGGCCGCGTGCGAGCAGGAGCAGAGCCCCAGCACCCCGCCGTCTGCCACCAGGGGCGCCGCCAGCCGCGCCACCCGCTCATAGGCCCGCAGCCCCGCCTCCAGCGCCTGTTTCGAGGGTGCGAAGGCGGGTGGGTCGCAGATCACCA
>JAUIBJ010000520.1 GCA_030428025.1 Alphaproteobacteria bacterium | reverse complement strand
GAAGGACACGCCCCGCACGCCCCGCAGCCGCGGGTCGGCCGCGTCGGGGCGGCCATGAACCAGCGCCAGGTATTTCCGTTCCACCGTGTGGCGCTCGAACTGGGCGGCGAGCCCGTGATGCGCCCGGTCGGATTTCGCCGCCACCAGAAGGCCGGAGGTGTCCTTGTCGATCCGGTGCACGATGCCCGGCCGGCGTTCACCGCCGATGCCGGACAGGCTCTCTCCGCAATGGTGCAGCAGCGCGTTGACCAGCGTGTCGGCAGGGCTGCCAGGGGCGGGGTGAACCACCATGCCCGGCGGTTTGTTGACCACGATCAGGTCGTCATCCTCATGGACCACGTCGAGCCGGATATCCTGGGCCCGCGTCTCCACCGCTTGCGTTTCGGGCAGGTCGATCTCCACCAGATCGCCCTCGAAGACCCTCGCCCTTGCATCCTGCGCCACCTCGCGGTTGACGCGCACGCTTCCCTCGGCGATGAGCCGGGCCAGACGAGTGCGTGACAAGGCCGCCTCCTCTGGCACATCCCGGGAAAGCGCCTTATCAAGGCGGGGCGGCGGTTCGGCCGCGATCCGGAAGGACAAAGGGCCAGACCCCATGAACGACACCCCTCAGTCGCCGGTCGATGCCGGCACGGTGAAATATCTGCGCATCCTGGTCACGGTCCTCTCCGTCACCATGATCTTGGGGTTCATAGTCATCGTGGTGCTGTTTGTCATCCGCTTCTCGGATGCGTTCGGACCGGAATTGCCCGATGTCATCACCCTGCCCGACGGCAGCGTTCCGGTGGCCTTCACCAAAGGGTCGGACTGGTATGCGGTCGTCACCGGCGACGACCGCATCCTGATCTTCGATCTCGACAGCGGCGAGCTGCGTCAGACCATCGCGGTGGAGTGACGCAAGCGCCCCGGCCTCAGTCCTGCGGCGCGTTGGGGAAGAAAAGCTGCTGGCCGTCGACCTTATAGGCTCCGATCGTCTGCTGCCCTTCCTCGGACAGAAGCCAGTCGGAAAAAGTCTGCGCGGCCTCGATGTTCACGCTGGGGCATTTCTCGGGGTTCACCGGAATGACGCCATACTGGTTGAACAGATCCTCGTCTCCCTCAACCAGAATCTCGTAATCCTGCTTGTTGCCGAAGCTGATCCAGGTGGCGCGGTCGGTCATCACATAGGCGCCCATGCCGATCCCGGCATTGAGCGTGGCGCCCATGCCCGAGCCGGTTTCGCGATACCACTCGCCCGAACCGCCGGTGGGATCGACGCCAGTGTCGGCCCAAAGCGCCCTCTCCTTCTTGTGGGTGCCCGAATCGTCCCCCCGCGAGGCAAACAGCGCCTTTTCCCCGGCGATCTTCGACAGCGCCTCCTGCACGTCCTTCATGCCGCCCACGCCCGCCGGGTCGCCGGCGGGGCCGACGATAACGAAATCGTTGTACATCAGGTCGGTTCGTTCGGTGCCATAGCCCGAGGCGACGAATTTCTCTTCCGCCGGCTTGGCATGCACCAGAAGCACGTCGCCATCGCAGTTCTGGGCGTTCTTGATCGCCTGGCCCGTGCCCACGGCCACCACGTTCACCTGAATGCCGGTCTTGTCCTGAAAGACCGGCAGCAGGTGGTCGTAAAGGCCGGAATTCGCCGTCGAGGTGGTGGACTGCACGATGATCGACTGGTCCTGCGCCTGCGCGCCGCCGGCGAGGAACAGGGCGGCGACGGACGCGCCGATGAAGTGCTTGAACATGGTGAAACTCCCTTGAAGTGATGCGTCAGACGACAATCCTGCCGTCCAGATAGTCCCGCGCCGCCTGACATTGCGGGACGGGAAAGAAATCGCCGGCGGGGGCGTGTTCGGCCACCCTGCCGCGATGGAGAAAGACCACGTCGTCGGCCATGCGGCGGGCCTGGCCCACATCATGGGTGACGAAGACGATGCGCACGCCGCGCGCCCGCGCCTCGGAGACGATATGCTCGATGGCCAAGACCGAGGCCGGGTCGAGGCTGGCGGTGGGCTCGTCGAGAAACAGAACCTCCGGATCAGTGGCAAGAGCGCGGGCCAGCGCGAGCCGTTGCGCCTCTCCGCCGGACAGAAGCCGCGCCGGTTGGGCCGCCTTGTGGGACAGCCCCACATGCTCCAGCAGGTCCACGCGGCGGCGGCGGTCTTTTCCCCGGGCGCGCAGCACGAAATCCAGATTGGCCGCCACCGAGCGGCGCAGAAGCACCGGCGCCTGAAAGACCAGCGCCTGCCGGCGGGTCACGTCGCCCGCCTGTCCTCCCCAGTCGATATGACCGCCCGACGGCCGGATCAGCCCGTGGAGAAGCTTGAGCAGCAGGCTCTTGCCCGAGCCGTTCGGCCCCATCACCATGGTGCAGCCGCTGGGCCCGAGATCGAGGTCGAGCCCGTCGATCACCGTCTCGTCTCCGAAGCCGAGGGTCAGCCCTCGCACCCGGAGCGGCAAAAGCGGCGCGTCCGTTTCCGGCAGGGCGGCAGCACTGCGGGGGAGCGAGACGGCGTCAGACATAGGCCTGCCTTGCCGCCGTCATCCTGAGCCCCTGCACGAGCGCATTGACCCCGAGCGCGATTACCAGCAGCACGATGCCGAGCGCCAGCGCCAGCGCCAGATCGCCCTTGGAGGTTTCCAGCGCGATGGCTGTGGTCATGACCCTTGTCAGGTGGTCGATATTGCCGCCGACGATGATCACCGCGCCCACCTCGGCCACGGCCCGGCCGAAGCCCGCGAGCCCCACGGTCAGGAGCGAATAGCGCGCATCCCACAGAAGTGCCTGCACAGACTGCCAGCGCGACAGGCAGAGCGAGCGGAACTGCTCGGCATATTCGGCATGCAGATCCTCCAGCACCTGCCGCGACAGCGCCGCCACAATAGGCGTGATCAGGATGGTCTGGGCGATGATCATCGCGGTGGGGGTGTAAAGCAGGCCCAGAAAGCCCAGCGGGCCCGAGCGTGACAGGTGCAGATAGACCAAGAGCCCCACCACCACCGGAGGCAGCCCCATCAGCGCGTTCATCACGATCAGCACCGCGCCGCGGCCGGGAAAGCGCGAGATCGCCACCAGCGCGCCCAGCGGCAGGCCGATCGCACAGGCCAGCGCGGTGGCCGACAGACTGACCCGCAGCGACAGGCCGACGATCTCGACCAGATCGGCATCGCCCGACAGCACGAGCTGAAGCGCTAGGGAGGTGGCGCTGGCAAGATCTTGCAAAATTTCCCCCGTCCGGAAGATTTGCAGAAGAGTTTAAGACCTGTGATGGAGGATTCAAGGGGCGTTTTGGGAAATGCACCCCGGCCGTGCTTCCTCGCCAACGCACGGGCGGCTTGCAGGATTTTGCAGATTTTGCGCAAGCCCGGATCAGGCCGCTGCCAGCCCCCGCCCGCCGATGCCCGTCACCCCCTGCGCCACGAGCCGATCCACCAGCGCCGCCGGATCGACCTCGCGCAGCGCGCAGCCCGTCTCGAGCGCCAGCGCCGAGGCGGTGCCGACGGCCTGTCCCATCGCCATGCATTGCGGCATCCCCCGGACCGAGGCGAAGGC
>JAUIBJ010000519.1 GCA_030428025.1 Alphaproteobacteria bacterium | reverse complement strand
TCCTGCCGTCGTTGGGGTTTTCCTGTGCGTCCTCGGTGAGACATTTCATTGGGTGGCTCCCTCTCTTCTTATCCCTGTTTCACCCCCACCCAGCTCACCTCTTTCTCTTCCTGATCGTGACCTCAGGCGCCGTCCTAGGACGGCGGCCTGAACGGCAGGACTTTCGGATCAGCCCGCGCGATCTGCTCTTCAAGAACCGCGATCACGCGGCGTTGTTCTTCACCCTCGAGCGCGAGGATCTGGATGTGTTGCGCCAGGGTTTTGACGGTCACGCGCAGCTCTGCCAGCTCGCCGCCGCGTGCAGCCCGCAGTTCGGCTTCGAGTTTGCGGATACGGGCCTTCAGTCCCGCGACCGATCCCGACCGGAACCGCGCCTCCGCCGCACGGAATTCGCCGAGAACGACAGTGGCACGGTTGGCCGTTGCGCGGCTGACACCAGCCTCGCGCGCGAGATTGGCGATGGTGAGGCGACCGTCGGTATGGACGGAAGTTCCTTCGAGCAGTCGCTTCATGGCGGAGCGCAAGGCACCTTCGGTCTTCTGACTGATAGGCGGGGTCATGCCTTTGGGTCCTCCAGATGACCGATCAGTCGACGCTTTCGATCATTGTCCTGTTTGATTGCGACCTTCTGAACCGCTGACAGGGTGTTGCCCTGCAGAAGGCGCTCACCCTCTTCGATCGAAGCCTGCCAGGGCGCAACATGACGTTTGGTCAGACAGGAATTGGGGCACCGGTCCGGGCTGCAGCGCGAAATCACCGGGGCCACCGGCTTGTCGTCGGGCCGCAGGCAGAGGGCGCTGGCGGGATCGAAGAAGCAATCGTTCAGAAACCCGACATGCAGTGTCTTTCCAAGATGCGCCAGCATCTTTCGCAGGCGTTTCTGGTCAAGGATGCGCCCAGGCAGATCACCGAGGGTGTCCCGGACGTGGTCGAACTCCTGCTTGAGACGGGACGATGCCGGACCGCCGGGCTCGTCACCCTGCAGGTAGGCCTCATAATAGGCGACCACATCGTCCAATTGGCCAAGCGCCCGTTCCTGCTCGACCGCCCGGCGAAAATCTCCGTGCGGCGCGCCGGCATAGCCCTCGAACATCGCCACGGAGGCATGCTTGTACTGGATCTTTCCGGCAATAACGCCGAAGGGGCGGTTCGCGATGTACCATGCGATGGTGCGCCAGAACTGCCGGGTGGAAAAATGCCAAGGGCGCCCATCGACCTGTGGAATTGCGGGCGGGTTTGCGACCTTCGCATCCAAACCGATCACGGTCGCCGCGCGCTCGGCGCGACAGAGCTTCCATGGCCTCGACGGCACGGGCGACCGGAGCGATGGTGATCCAGTCGGCGGAAACGCCCGCCGCCTCGCGATGCTTGTAGACGGTGCTGCGCACGCGATAGCGCTCGATCAGGTTGTCGGCACTGCGTTCAACCGAAACGCAGCCCGGTTCCATATCCTGTAGTTCGCTGTCGCGCATTCCCGTTAGGTAGGCACAAACGATGTAACAGGCCGCCTGCAGCATCTGCTCTTCATGCGGTAAGCTGTCCGTGTCGAAACGCTCCCGCCAGGGCAGGCCGGTATCGGGATCGCGGCTGACCGGGGTATCCATGCCCCCGACCTCGGTTCCCATCTCTTCCGCCATCTGGTCCAGCATCCTCACGGTCGCGGTGGAACTACTGAGATTCCCCGTTTGAGGGCAGCCGATCTGAAGGCACATCAGTCTGAAATTATACGCATTGCCTTCCTTAATGTCGGGGACATCGCGGGTGGTGTTTGGACGGCGCTCCCAGAGCGGCACGCCCCGCCCTTCTGCCCGACGGGCCTCAAGCCAGGTACGAAGACGGTAGCGAAACCGTTCGTGGCGGGTCTGGCGCGCATCCTCGGCAATGATCTGGGCAGCACGGGCTTCAAGGCGATCCAGCTCTTCGCGCGCCGCGAGGATATCCGGGGAGAAGACATCGACGTATCGCATCGCCCAATAGAGCAGTGCGCCTATCACCGGTTCAGGGATCCGCGGCGTGGTGTTCTCCGCGCTCGTCCGGCTCCGGCCGCTGACATTGCTTGCCGTGCGCCCACCCCAGGGCAGAAAGGGAATGCCGCCCCCAGTCACCCATGGCCCGAAATGATGGAGGTCGATGGGGACATCGACATAGAGGCGGATCTGTTGCGATGAACGTGCGCCGTCTGTCCCCAGATGCGCCAGATACGCGTCCAGCACTTGCTGGTCGACGCGCGCCAGTTCGACGGAACCGATACGATCGTGCAGGAACTCTCCGAAATGGCGCAGGAACAGCAATGTACCTTTGGCAGTCGAGGGGCCGCAAGGGCCCCGGTAGCTGCGCAGCGGCGCCTGAAGTCGGGCGAGCATGTATTCCTTCGCGAGCCGCCGAAGCGGGGGATCCGCAATGGCACCGAAATCCACACGAAACGTGGCTGGCCGCGCATTGGCACGAAACATCGCCGGACTGAGATCCCAGACATCGTCGCCGAACCGGGACAGAGTCGAGTGCTCCGATCTCGGCCTGAGCGGCCTGCCCGCGAGGATGTCGGTGTCGTCGGGATGGATTGCCGATGGCAGAGATGGCTTTACCGTGATGATGGCCGGGTTTGTTCTCATGCCAGACCCGCCTCTGGAGGAAGATAAATCTGTGTCGGCTGACGGGCGGCGAGGGAACGGGCGGCGTCGAGATCCGTCTTGGAGAATTGCGGCAATATCTGCGCGGAGATCCTATAGTGGACTCGCCCGAACTTCACCTGCCAATCGGCCTCGCTCAGCACCTTACGCTGGTCCACCACGAAATCCAGAAAAGCCATCAGCGCGGGAAGCTTGCGGGTGGTGATGACGCCGTTACGGCATTCGAGGCAGCCCCAGAACGGCACCGGGCAGGCCTCACCCGAGTTGGCGAACGGGCTGCTGTAGAAGCCGGAACAGCTTGCCAGCCACACATCCTGTTCGCCTGCCAGCAATGCCGAAACATCGGTCGCCATGCCCTCCGGAAAACCTGGCTGTGCCGAAGACGGAGCTGCCAAGACATTGGCCTCGGCCTCTGGGGTCAACACGGTGGGCTGCAACGCATCTTCGACAGCGTCCAACAGCGCCTCAGCGATGGTGGCTTCGTGGATCGGCCGCAATGCCGGAATGTCTCCATAGTGGTTCGCGGCAACCTCGACGGTATGCCCGACCGCGAACCGGCGCAGCTGACCGCCGGTTTTGCGATACCACGCAGCCTTGTGCGTCTTGCGCAAGCGCGAGAGGCAGAGCTTCAACGGCTTCCCGTCATCATCCTGCAACCGGTGATGTTTGACCCAGACCTTTCTGGCCGATTGCATCGGCAGAACGACATCGGTCAGGCGGCCGCGGCAGTAATAGGTGAAAAGCTGTTCGCTCCCGAGATGACCGCGCGCCGTCGCGGTCCACTGAATTGCGAGGCGCAGCAGGCCGCCCGGGGTGCCTGACCCTCCGTCCCGAACCCGCAGCCGCTTCCACTCGGCATGACGGGCGCGACGCTTGCAATACTCGATCTCGACATAGCCGCTGGAAGGGT
>JAUIBJ010000518.1 GCA_030428025.1 Alphaproteobacteria bacterium | reverse complement strand
GCCGATGCCGCCGGCCTCGTTGATCTCGTCCACCGCGATATGGACGCCCTCCATCACCGGGGCGTCGAAGGGTGCCAGCGCGCCGGTCTGCGCCGTCGCGACCCCGACGGTCAGCGTCTCGGCCGCCGCCGGCGCCGCGACGGCGGCGGCCAAGGCTGCGGAAACTATGAACTTGTTCATCGTGTTACTCCCTGTTTCGGTTTCGTTTCACTGGTCCTTGCCCGGCCCCAGATAGGCCTCGATCACGGCCGGATCCTTGCGGATCTCTTCAGGAGTGCCCTCCGCGATCAGGTGACCTTCGTTCAGCACGGCAATGCGCGTGCAAAGCTTGTTGATCAGGTGCAGGTCGTGATCGACCAGCAGGATGCCGATCCCCATCTCCGACGCCAGTTCGCGCAGTCGCCGCATCAGATCCTCGGTTTCCTCGCGGTTCATGCCCGCCGCCGGTTCGTCGAGGAACAGGATCGAGGGCTGGCAGGCCAGCGCGCGGGCGATCTCGACCCGGCGCTGGTCGCCGTAGGACAGCGTTCCGGCATCCTCGGCCGCCTTCTCCAGCAGGCCCAGCCGGTCGAGCGCGGCATGCGCCCTTGCATAGGCCTCGCGCCCGCCCTTGGTGGACAGCGCCGCGACCAGCACGTTCTGGTGCACGGTCAGGTCGGAAAACAGCCGGATGTTCTGGAAGGTCCGGGCGATGCCCAGTTCGGCCACCTGCGGCGAGGACAGCCCGGTCAGTTCCCGGTCGCCGCGGCGGATCGTGCCCTCCGTGGGCGCCAGCACGCCGGACAGCATGTTCAGATAGGTCGTCTTGCCCGAGCCGTTGGGGCCGATCAGGCCAACGATCTCGCCCGGCCGGATATGCAGCGAGACACCGTCGACCGCGGTCAGCCCGCCGAATCGCATGGTCAGGTTCTCGGCGTGCAGGGTGCTCTGCTCCTGAACCTCCTGCCGTTCCGGCGTTTGCGGGCGTTCGGCCGAGACCTGAAAGACGCGCTCTTCCCATTCCTTGAGCCCCGCCAGCCCGTTGGCCTTGCGGAACATCGCGAAAAGGATGATCAGCCCGATCCCGATCTGGGCCGTGCCCAGCACCGGCGGCACCTCGAGGCCCGCGAAGGAAAAGCCGCTTTCCAGCCGGCGCAGCAATTCGGTGACCAGCGTGATCACCACCGCCCCGGTCACCGCGCCGGTGACCGTGCTCATGCCGCCAACGATCAGCATCGCCAGCAGCAGGAACGTATCGGCGAAATAGAATTTCTTGGCGCTGAACGCGCCCAGGAAATGCGCCAGCAGCGCCCCCGCCAGCGCCATGACGGCGGCGCTCAGCACCCAGGCGATCAGGCGCTCGCGCCGGATGCGGATACCGACCGCGCCCGCCGAGATCGGGTCTTCGCGACCGGCGCGCAGGCGCAGGCCCGACACGGAATCCCTGAAAAGCCGTGCGACGACCAACGCCAGAACGCAGCCGATCGCGGCGGTCCAGACGCCTGTTTCTCGCGGAACGCCGAAGAAGGATTGCGCGCCGCGCGTCACGTCGCGCCAACCGATGATCACACCGTGCACGATGATCAGCAGCCCCAGTGTGGCGATGACCGCCGCCGAACCCTCGAGCCGGTTGATGGCCAAACCGACGATCAGGGCGACCACGGCCGTCAGCAGCACCGCGACCAGGGTGGCGGTCACCAGATCGAGCTGTGTCGAGGCCAGCCATTCCGGCAGTTTCGGCAGCGTCGCCCCTTTCAGCGCGGCGGGCAGCGTCAGGATTGAGGCGGCATAGGCGCCGATCCCCATGAAGGCGAGGTGGCCGAAGCTCAGGATGCCGCTGTTGCCGGTGTAGATGCCGATCCCGGCGACACCTATCAGCGAGATGAAGAAAACAGTGAGAATCCGTTCGCTCGCGGTGGACAGGGCCCCTGCCACCAGAACCGCGCCCACCGCCAGAACGACGATTGCCAGAATCGAGGCGGCAATGTGGATTCTGGGCGATGTCATCATCTGCGGCTCTCCGTTCTGACAGGCAGAGGGTTTGACAAAATTTTTCCATAGTCAACATTTTTTATTTTTCTGATAGAAATTTTTCTTTTAAGCTGATTGGGAACCGGAGGCCGGAATGCAAGTACGCGAACGCATTGCGCAGATCGAAACGGAGCTGACAGCGACCGAACGCAAGCTCGGCACCGCCCTGCTGCTCGACTATCCCTTTGCCGGTCTCGACACGATCCAGGCGCTGGCGGAGAAAACCCAGACCTCTTCGCCGACGATCTCGCGGTTCGTGACAAAGTTGGGATTCAACGGATATCAGGATTTCCAGCGCCACCTGATCGAGGAACTGAAGGAAGGCAAGCGCTCACCGCTGGACCTGCACCAGAGTGACAGGCCGCTGATGGGCGGGGTGCTGGAGGATTTCGTCACCCGCGCCAGCCGCCTCGTCTCGGACGCCGCGGCCTCGATCACCGAGGCGCAGTTCAACCGCGTGACGGAAACCCTCGCCGATCCGAAACGCCGCATCCACATCATCGGCGGCCGGATCAGCGATGCGCTCGCACTGTATCTGTCGCGGCACATGCGGCAGATGCGCGGCGGCGTCTATCACCTGCCTGCCGATCCCGAGATCTGGCCCGAATACCTGCTGCGAATGAAACCCCGCGACGTGCTGTTCGTCGTCGATTTCCGCCGCTATCAGCCCAGCCTGTGCGAACTGGCCCGCCGCGCCAGCGAGGGACAGGGCGCGCGGGTGTTCCTGATGACCGACAAGTGGCTGTCTCCGGTTTCCAAACATGCCAGCGAGATCATGGCGACCCCGATCGACAGCGGCACCGTCTGGGACAGCTATTCCGGAGCGCTGGTGCTGATCGAAGCCATGGTGACAAAGATCGCGGAAGATACATGGGACCGCACGCGCGAGCGAATCGAGGCATGGGACGCGATGCGGCTGGACAACGAGGAGATGCAGAATGATAAGTGACCCGCTGGTATTCGCCGCCACATCCGATCTGGCCGGCAAGATGCGCGGCAAGGCCTTCCCGAAATCCGAGATCGAAAGGCGCAAGACGCGCGGCGTGGGCTGGGTGCCTACCAATGCGCTCATCACCTGCTTCGACACCATCGCCGACACGCCTTTCGGCTCGCTGGGCGATCTGGTCCTGATGCCCGACATGGCCACGTCGAAACGGATCGATTTCGGCGACGGCACCCCGCCGGAGCATTTCGTGCTCTGCGACATCACCACGCCCGAGGGCGATGCTTGGCTGGGCTGCACCCGCGGCATCCTCAAGGCGGCGCTGGCACGGTTGCGCGGGTTGACCGGGCTGACCCTGAACTCGACCTTCGAGCACGAGTTCCAGTGCAAGACCGACACGCCCGCGATGGGAGAGGCGTTCAGCCTGCAAGGGCTGTCGCGACGGCGGGCCATGGGCGAAACGATCATCGCAGCGATGCAGCAGGCGGGGCTGAAGCAGGACACGTTCCTGAAGGAATACGGAAGCGAACAGTTCGAGGTGACGATGGCGCCCGAAGCCGGCATCGCCTCGGCCGACAATGCCGCCATCC
>JAUIBJ010000517.1 GCA_030428025.1 Alphaproteobacteria bacterium | reverse complement strand
GCAGGTTGAGATTCGGCCCGTTAAGTATGAGGATCGAAACCATTGATCGTGCACCCTTTCTGTCGATCCTTTAAAACGGATTGGGCCAGGCGTGTCGAGAGGTCACCGCAACCTGAGGGAAATTGGCGCGCCGAGTGTGACCGGAATGCCGGGGCCGGCTTCGGATATCGACGGGGACAGTGGTTTCGGCGTCCGCGTGGCGGTTCCGGCGTTAATCTTTATTTAACATAATATATATTATGCGCCAATTGGACATACGAACCGGGCTGCCTCGCCGGTGGCACCAATGACAATGAGATCGGCGTTGGGCGCCTGCGGGAGGAAACACGCCGCCGAGGCCAAGATGACATAGAGTGAGACGAAGGCTAGTGCCGTCTGGGAAGGTCTCGCGACCCCGGTCGAACCACCCTGCCCCGAAATTCTGCCCGATGTTCGAGCCGATGGCGCTGACATGAGAATTTTAGGAAATTATCGGCAGGAAGCCGGAAGTCGCGCGAAATGAGGATTTCGCGCGATTTCCGATATTTGCGGGGCTGTCTTCAGGTCAAAAAAACGCCTGAAGTCCGGTTTGCGCCCGGCCGAGGATCAGCGCGTGCACGTCGTGGGTGCCCTCGTAGGTGTTCACCGTCTCGAGATTCATCATGTGGCGGATCACGTGGAACTCGCCCGAGATGCCATTGCCGCCATGCATGTCGCGGGCTTGCCGTGCGATTTCGAGCGCCTTGCCGCAATTGTTGCGCTTGATGATCGAGATCATCTCGGGCGCGGCCTGGGCCTCGTCCATCAGCCGGCCCACCCGCAGCGCCGCCTGCAGCCCGAGCGCGATCTCGGTCTGCATGTCCGCCAGCTTCTTCTGGAACAGCTGGGTGTTGGCCAGCGGCCGGCCGAACTGGTGCCGGTCGAGCCCGTAGGCGCGCGCCGCGTGCCAGCAGAACTCCGCCGCGCCCATCACGCCCCAGGCGATGCCGTAGCGCGCCCGGTTGAGGCAGCCGAACGGGCCCTTCAGCCCCTCCACATGAGGCAGCAGCGCGTCTTCGCCCAACTCGACCCCGTCGAGCACGATCTCGCCGGTGACGGAGGCGCGCAAGGACAGCTTGCGCTCGATCTTGGGCGCCGAGAGGCCCTTGGCGCCCTTCTCGATCACGAAGCCGCGAATCTTGCCCTCATGCGCCTCGGATTTGGCCCAGACCACGAAGACATCGGCGATGGGGCTGTTGGAAATCCACATCTTCGAGCCCGTCAGGCGATAGCCGCCCTCGATCTTGACCGCGCGGGTCTTCATGCCGGCGGGATCCGAGCCAGCGTCAGGCTCGGTCAGGCCGAAACAGCCGATCAACTCGCCCTTGGCGAGGCCCGGCAGGTATTTGCGGCGCTGTTCCTCGCTGCCGTAGGCATAGATGGGATACATGACCAGCGAGGACTGCACGCTCATCATCGAGCGATAGCCGCTGTCCACCCGCTCGATCTCGCGCGCGACCACGCCATAACTCACATAGCCCGCGCCAAGCCCGCCGTATTCCTCGGGAATGGTGGTGCCGAGCAGGCCCATTTCGCCCATCTTGCCGAATAGGTCTGGCTCGACCGCTTCCTTCTCGAAAGCATCCAGCGCACGCGGTTGCAGGGTTTCCTGGGCAAAGCTGCGGGCGCTTTCGGCGATCATCCGCTCCTCTTCGCTAAGTTGGTCAGCAAGGCGGAACGGATCCTCCCAGTCGAAACCGGCAAGATTGGGCTTGTCCTTGGCGCGGACGGCCGGTGTGTCGAGGCTCATGCGGGGCTCCTTATGAAGAAATCTCAAGTTTGTTGAATAATAACGCGGAAAAGAGATAGAAAACAGCAAGGAATCCGCATCAACTCATGAGGAGAACGCATATATGGCCCCTGCCCCGCGCCGCTTTTTGCCCTCGACAGGAGCGCTGAGCGCGCTGGAGGCGGTGGCGCGGCTGGGTAGCGCGACGGCGGCGGCGGAGGAGTTGAACCTGACCCAGAGCGCGGTAAGCCGGCAGCTCAAGACGCTGGAGAGCCAACTGGGGCTTCCGCTCTTCGTGCGCCGAGGCCGGGCACTGGTACCCACGCCAGAGGCCGAGGGTTATGCTGCCGAAATCCGCGGCGCGCTGCAGAAGATCGCCCAGGCCTCGCTGCGGCTAACGGTGAATCCCTCGGGCGGCAGCCTCGACCTGGCGATCCTGCCCACCTTCGGGATGCGCTGGCTGGTGCCGCGTCTGGCCGATTTCGCAAGGCGCCACCCAGAGGTGACGATCAACCTCACCACACGCATCCGGCCATTCAGCTTCGACGCGGAACCCTTTGATGCAGCGATACATTTTGGAAAGGGTGACTGGCCGGGCACGGCGGCAATGCGGCTGCGGCCAGAGGCGGTGGTCGCCGTCTGCTCGCCCGCGCTTCTGGCCTCGGTGGAGATCGAGCGCGCCGAAGACCTGCTGCGGTTGCCGCTGCTGCACATCGAAACAAGGCCCGAGGCCTGGGCGGCCTGGTTCGCGGCGCAAGGGGTTTCGGGGGTCCAGGTGACCGGCACGATCTACGATCAATTCGCCACCATCACGCAGGCGGCGTTGCACGGGCTGGGTGTGGCGCTATTGCCGGATTACCTTGCAGAACAAGACCTTGCGACGGGACGTTTATGCTCTGTTTGGGGTGGGCCCACGCCCTCACCCGGGGCCTATTTTCTGGTCTGGCCAGTGGAGAAATCCCGCGACTCGGCGCTGGTGAAATTCCGAGACTGGCTGGCCACGCAGACCGAGGACGAAGACCGTCTGCCGCGATAGGCGCGAATTCTCAGAAGGAATTCAGACCGGTTCCTTCTGAAGAATTCGGGCCGCTACCCCAACGCGTATCCCGCACCGCGCACGGTGCGCAGCGGGTCGGAGCCGCCATGCTGGCAGAGCGCCTTGCGCAGCCGGCCGATATGCACGTCCACGGTGCGGGTGTCGACATAGATGTCGCGGCCCCAGACCCGGTCGAGCAACTGCTCGCGACTCCAGACGCGCCCCGGTTTCTCCATGAAGGTCGACAGCAGCCTGAACTCGGTGGGCCCCAGCTTCAGAAGCTTGCCATCGCGGGTGACGCGATGGGTTTCCGAATCGAGCAGGATATCCTCGTATTCGAGCCGCTCGCCCACGGTCGAGGGCCGTGTACGCCTGAGCTGCGCCCGCACCCGCGCCATCAGTTCGATCACCGAATAGGGCTTGACCACATAGTCGTCGGCCCCGGTTTCCAGCCCGCGCACCCGGTCCACCTCCTCGGAGCGGGCCGAGATCATGATGATCGGCACCCCCCGGGTCGAGGGTCGGGTCTTGAGCTGGCGACAGACCTCGATCCCAGAAACATTGGGCAGCATCCAGTCCAGAAGAATGATGTCCGGCGCCGCCTCGTCCACGAGCATCAGCGCCTCCTCGCCATTGCCGGCCTTGGTCACCGCGAAACCGTCGGCTTCGAGATTGTAGGCCAGAACCTCCCGCTGGGCGGGTTCATCCTCGACCAGAAGCACGCTGGGCTGATCAGACGCCATGAGACCGGCTCTCCTCTAT
>JAUIBJ010000516.1 GCA_030428025.1 Alphaproteobacteria bacterium | reverse complement strand
CGGCGCGCCGCCCTTTCTGGTGGCCTGGGGAGAGAAGGATTTCCCGCATCTGCGCCGCCAGGCGGTGGGCTTCGCCGATGCCCTGGATGCCGCCGGCGTGCCGGTCCGGCGGATCGAACTGGACGGCTGCGACCATCTGGGGGCAAGCTATGCGTCGGCCGAACCGGACGGGCACTGGGTAGAAGCGGCGGACAGACTCTTGACCGATATCTGAACGACCAGACCAAACCGAACGGCCCGAAGAGGCCGCAATAGGGAGACGACGACCATGATGAAACGATTGTTTGCAGGACTGGCCGCCACCGTGCTGGCGGCCTCGGCGGCCTGGGCGGCCGACCCGGTGAAGATCGGTTACACGATCGCCAAAACCGGGCTCTTTTCCAACGCCGCCCCGTCGCAGATCACCGCCTATGACCTCTGGGCCGAACAGGTGAACGCCGATGGCGGGCTGGACGTGGCGGGCGAGAAGCGGCCCGTCGAACTGATCCAGTATGACGATGAAAGCGACCCGGCCAAGGCCGCGCAGCTTTACGAGCGGCTGATCACCTCGGATGAGGTGGATCTGCTGCTCGCCCCCTGGGGAACGCCGCATCACCTGAACGTGGCCGGCGTGGTGGAACGCTACGGCTTTCCCATGGTCGGCAACACCGCCGCCTCGGTCGCCATCCGCGAGGTGGCGCCGGGCAATATCTGGTTCCCCACCTCGGCCATTCCCGACAAGATCGGGCCGGAACTGGCGGCGATGCTGAAAGAGGCCGGCGTGGGCTCGGCCGCTGTGATCGCCAATGTGCTGCCCTTCGCGCAGGAGAACCTGCAATATCTCGTGCCCGCGCTTGAAGAGGCCGGCATCGAGGTCGCGATGAACGAAAGCTACCCGCCCGACATCAAGGACATGACGCCGCTGCTCACGCAGATCAAGAATTCCGGCGCCGATGCGGTGATCGCGCTGAGCTATCCGGCCGACAGTTTCCTCTACATGGGCCAGGCGCGCGAACTGGGCATCGATCAGCCCTATCAGTTCCTGCTGGTGGGGCCGACGATTGCCGCCTTCAACGGTGCCTTCGGGCCTGCGGCGGACGGGATCATCACTCTGGGCCACTGGTCGCCGCAACAGGCCGACTGGACCAAGGCGCAGCCCTTCTATGACGCCTATGTCGCCAAGTACGAGATGGAGCCCGACTATCTGGATACCGCGCTGGCCTACATGTCGGCCGAGATCCTGCAGCAGGCGGTGGCCGAGGCGGGGCTGGACCATGACGCGCTGCGCAGCGCCATCGCCAATGGCAGTTTCGAGACGATCAACGGCACGATCGAGTTCGACGGGGTGGAAAACGCCGTGACCCCCACCGCCTTCCTGCAGCGGCAGGCGGGCGAGACGCATATCGTCTGGCCGCCCGCCATCGCCACGGCCCCGCTCAAGAAACGCTGACGTGCTCCGGGCGGGTGCCCTGAGCGCCCGTCCGGTCCCGCCTGCCGAGGATCCGCCTTGCTCGAGACGGTCTTTTCCGGACAGCTCCTCTTTGCCGCCGCCGTGCTCGGCGTGCTCTATGCCGTGATCGGCCTTGGCCTGAACCTCGTCTACGGCACGATGCGGCTGCTCAACATCGCCCATGGCGATATCCTCATGCTCGGCGCCTATGCCGCCTTCTGGTGGTTCACCCTGACGGGGCTGTCGCCGCTCCTCACCCTGCCGCTGGTGGCGGTGGCGGCGGCGGGACTCGGCATCGGCCTTTACGTCGCGTTCTTCCGGCGGCACCTGGCCAGCGGCGCGCATGTGGCCGTGGTCGAGGCGCGGTCGCTGCTGATCTTCTTCGGTATTTCCGTCGCGATCCAGAACGCCATGGCATGGGCCTTTACCTCGACCCCGCGGGCCTATCGCTATCTTGATGGCGTCTGGCATCTGGGTGACACGGCGATGACGGGCAACCGTATCGCCGCGCTGGCCGTGGGGGTGGGGGTGCTGCTGGCGATGCTGGTCTTTCTCAACCGCACCCTCTTCGGACTTGAGATCAAGGCGCTGATCCAGCACCGCGAGGCCGCTCGGATCGTCGGCATCAATGTCGACCGGGTTCAGCTTTTCGCCATCGGGCTGGGCTTTGCCGTGGCCGGGATCGGCGGCGTGTTGCTCAGCATGACCGAACAGATCACGCCCTTCATGGGCTTTCCCTTCACCATCGGCGCCTTCGTGGTGATCATCATGGGGGGCTTGGGCAATATCCGCGGCGGCATCGTCGCCGGGTTCGCCCTGGCCTTTGTCGAGATCTACCTGGTCACCCTGACCTCCGCCAACCTGCGCTCGATCCTCGTCTATGGCATCTTCGTGGCGGTTCTGCTGATCCGGCCGCAGGGCCTTCTGTCACGGGCCAGGCGGGCATGAACGCGCGCGCCGCCTGGCCCGTTCTCGTCACGCTGGCGGGCGCCGTGGCGCTTTGGGCGCTGGGGCAGGCGGTGGGTGCCTACTGGCAGATTGTGCTGCTCAACGTGGCGATGTGGATCGCGCTCACGCAAAGCTGGTCGGTCTTCTCGGGGCTTACGGGCTACATCTCGCTCGGCCATGTGGTGGCCTACGGGATCGGGGCCTATGTGGTGGTCAGCGGCTGGGGGATGCTGCCGCTCTGGCTGCTGGTGGGGCTCGCTGGTCTGGCCTCCGGCCTCTTCGGCCTTCTGGTCGCCATTCCCGTCCTGCGCGTGCGCGGCCCCTACTTCGTGATCCTCACCTTCGGGCTGGCCGAGCTGGTGAAATACGCGGTGCTCAATGTCGAGACGATGCTGGGCAAGTCCTCGCGCCTGATCTTCGGCGCGCCGGGCACCGAGACCCTGCTGCTGGCCATGGCGGGGCTGGCCGCCGCGGCGACCCTGCTGCGCCATTTCGTGGGCATTTCGCGCTTCGGCCGCGGGCTGGCCGCGATCCGCGAGGACGAGACCGCCGCCGAGACGATCGGCGTGCCGATCACCCGCTTCAAGGTGCTGGCCTTCGCCCTGTCGGTCACGCTGCCGGGCATGGTGGGCGGGCTGATGGCGTTGCGCTCGACCTATTTCGAGGTGCTGCAGGTATTCAACCCGACCATCTCCTTCACCATCGTCACCATGGCCATCATCGGCGGCAACGAGGATGCCCGCGGGCCGATCCTCGGGGTTCTGTTCCTCGTCGGGCTGTCGGAGGTGCTGCGTAGCGCCTCGCCGCAGCTTTACCTGATCTGTCTCGGCCTCGTCCTGGTGGGCTTCGTCACCTACGCGCCCACGGGCCTTCTGGGCCTCCTGCACGGGCGGAGGGCGCGGAGATGACGCTTCTCGCGGTCCGGAAGGTGACCAAGCGCTTCGGCGGGGTGACGGCGCTGAACGCAGTCGATCTCGATGTTGCCGCCGGCACGGTACACGGCATCATGGGCGCGAACGGCGCGGGCAAGACCACGCTCTTCAGCATCATCGCCGGCAACCTGCGCGCCGATAGCGGCGAGATCCTGTTCGACGGGGCCCCGATCGCCGGGCTGCGCCCGCATCTGGTCTGCCGCCGCGGCATCGCCCGCACCTTCCAGATCGTGCGCCCCTTC
>JAUIBJ010000011.1 GCA_030428025.1 Alphaproteobacteria bacterium | reverse complement strand
GCGAGAAGGGGGACGAACACCGCCGCGAAGGCCAGCGCGTGCAACACGATCCAGCCGCGCCCGCCTTCCCGGACACGGGCGATGCGGGCAAACTGGGCCCGCGCCGCCCCTGCCGCCCAGAGATAGACGGCCAGCAGCGCCCCAAGACAGAGCGCGCGCAGCACCGCGCCGCGCAGACCCCGGCAAGCCAGCTCGATCGTGGTCTGCCGGCACTCGACCGAGGCCAGCACCTGAAAGGCCAGCACGATCAGCACCAGTTCGGCGGCGAAAAGGCCGCATATCCAGATCGCCCGTTTCGGCATGTCGCTCCTGACGGTTCGGATCGTCAGGACCAGGCGCTACCCGGAAAACCTGTTGAAATCATGGCCGGTCTCGGGAGAATTCGGTTCGCTTTGGGGAGTGTTCCGGTGGCTGGCCGGGCGGTGCGGGGAAGCGCCCGCGCGGACCTGTGTGGCAGGCTCGCAGCCCGCCGATGCGCGGCGCCCGCCAACCCGATGGGAGAACGAAGTTCACCCGCCCTCCGCCGCTGCGCGCACCACTTCGTCCAGATCCGCCCACCAGTCCGCATAGGTGGTATTCCTCGGATGCCGCCCGCTCTCGTCCGGTGCGCCGTCCTGCCACCAGACCGGGCCGCGTTCGCCCAGCCGGCGTTTGGCGGCGTCCACCGCCGCGCGGGCCTCGCGCTCCGTCGCGTCGTCCCCGGCCATCTGCACCGCCCGGCGGGCCTGCATCAGCGCCTTGATGGCCGCGCGGCGTTCGGCGTCGGGAAGGCCCGGGTCGGTGCGCCGCCAGAGCCGGCCGCGGGTGATGAAATAGCGCCCATCCGGTGTTTCCAGCCGCTCCTTGCGCGCCATGCCCTACTCCGCCGCCATGTCCCGTTCGGCCGCCTGCCGTCGCCAGAGCCCGGCATAGCGCCCGTCGCGCGTCAGAAGGTCGGCATGGGTGCCTTCCTCGACAATCCGCCCGTCCTCCAGCACCACGATCCGGTCGGCATCGGCTACGGTGGACAGGCGGTGGGCGATGGTGATCACCGTGCGTCCCTGCCCGGCCCGCCTCAGCGCCTCCTGAATGCCCTGTTCGGTCTCTGTATCGAGAGCGCTTGTGGCCTCGTCCAGAAGCAGGATGGGCGGATCCTTGAGCAATGTGCGGGCGATGCCCACGCGCTGTTTCTCGCCGCCGGAAAGCTTGAGCCCCCGTTCGCCCACGGTGGTCTCGTACCCTTCGGGAAGGGAAGCGATGAAATCGTGGATCTGGGCGGCCTTCGCGGCAGCCTCGATCTCTTCTCTTGTGGCGCCGTCGCGGCCATAGGCGATGTTGTAGCCGATTGTGTCGTTGAAGAGCACCGTGTCCTGCGGCACCACGCCGATGGCGTCATGCAGGCTTTCCTGTGTCACGTCACGCACGTCCTGCCCGTCGATTTTCAGGGCCCCGCCCTGCACGTCGTAGAAGCGGAACAACAACCGGCCGATAGTGGACTTGCCCGACCCGGAAGGGCCGACGATGGCCACGGTGCGCCCCTCGGGCACGGTGAGGCTGACGCCCTTCAGGATCGGGCGATCGGGCTCGTAGCCGAAGGTGATGTCGTCAAGCTCGACCGTGCCGCCGGCGACCTTGAGCGGTGTCGCGCCCGGCTTGTCTTTCACATCCGGGGCCTGACCCAGAAGGTCGAACATCTCGGCCATGTCGACAAGGCTCTGGCGGATTTCGCGATAGACCGTGCCGAGGAAATTGAGCGGCATGGTGATCTGGATCATGTAGGAATTGACCATGACAAAATCGCCCACCGTCAGGTCGCCCGACTGCACGCCCATCGCCGCCATGACCATCACGATGACCAGCCCACCGGTGATCAGCAGCGACTGGCCGACATTGAGGAACGCGAGCGAATAGGAGGTCTGCAGCGCCGCCTCCTGATAGCCTTCCATCGCCTTGTCGTAACGCGCGGCCTCGCGCCGCTCGGCGCCGAAATACTTGACGGTCTCGAAATTGAGCAGGCTGTCGATGGCCTTCTGGTTGGCGTCGGTGTCCTGATCGTTCATCCGCTTGCGCAGCTTCACCCGCCATTCGGTGACCTTGAAGGTGAAGAGCACATAGGCCGCGATGACGCCGGCCACGACCACGAGATACCAGATGTCGAAGAGCGTCCAGAGCACCACCGCGATCATCAAGAGTTCCAGCACCAGCGGGCCGATGGAGAAGACCAGAAAGCGCAGCAGGAATTCCACCCCCTTCACGCCGCGTTCGATAATGCGGGAAAGCCCGCCGGTCTTGCGGGTGATGTGATAGCGCAGCGACATGGCGTGGATATGCTGGAAGGTGCGCAGCGCCAGCTTGCGCAGGGCCCGCTGGGCGACGCGGGCAAAGATCACGTCGCGCAATTGCTGGAAGCCCACATTCATCAACCGGGCCATGCCGTAGGCCACGGTCAGCCCCACGGCGCCCGCCCCCAGCATCCAGGCGGCCTGCTGCCCCTCGCCCGCCAGCGCATCGACGGCGGCCTTGTAGAAGAAGGGCGTGCCGACGGCCACGAGCTTGGCCACGAACAGCGCGATCAGGGCCAGGACGACCCGGCGTTTCACCCAGCCCTCGCCTTGCGGCCAAAGATATGGGACGACCTCTCGGATCGTCTTGAGGCCGTTCTTGGGGGGCTCGGTTGTGGTCAGGGTTCGTCTGCGGCGCATGGGTGGGCCTTGTCCGGGGTTTGGTCAGAGATAGGCCGGACGCCGGACGGGGGCCAGTGCGAATGCGCGCACAGGGGGGGCTGCGGAAACAGCGCTTATCGGCCCCGGGCTGGTCAATAGCCCTGCGCGAATTAGCGCCGAAGGCGCCGCGGCCCGTCGATGCGCGACGCTGCACTCGGCAGGACTATCGGTAGATATCCCCGCAACTCAGTTCGGCACCGTGAACACCTGGCCGGGATAGATCAGGTCGGGGTCGCGGATGCGGTCGCGATTGGCCTCGAAGATGCGGACATAGAGAATGCCCTCGCCATAACGCTCGCGCGAGATCGCCCAGAGGGTGTTTCCCGGCTGCACGGTGATCGCCTGGATCTTGCGGCTGGTCTTGCGCTTGCCAAGAAGCGAGCGGTCCTCGCGCTTGAAGGGTGTCTCCACCCGCGAAGTGACATTGCCCTCGGCATCGACCTCGTCGATCCGCAGCGTGTAGACCCCTGTATCGACCTCCGGCAGTTCCGAGCGCCAGTTGCCGTCCTCGGCGATGCGCGAGGTGGTGATGGGCGTGTTGTCCAGATAGACCCGCACGAAACCGTCGCCTGCGGCGCGGCCCGACAGCTGCACCTCGCCCTCCTCGCTGTAGGTGATCGCGTCGAGGGCCACGTTTTCCATCACCTCCGGTGCCTTGTCCTTGGGCTCGGGCGGCTGCAGGACGCGCACGCCCGACTCGTCGGACAAAAGCACCGCCTGGGTGGGTTCCGGCTCGGGCTCGGCGGCCGCGGGTTCGGCCGGCTCGGGTGCCTCGGCGCCGATCTCCGCCGAGGCCAGTTCTTCCGGCGCATCTGGCTCGTTGCCCTCGGCGGCCTGCCCCTCTGCGAGGGCCGTAGTTCCTGTTTCGGCCACCACGTCCTGCGGATCGGCGGTGTCGGCGCGGGCCTCGGGGTCGGCCTCGGCGGTCACGTCCGGTGTGCCGGGCTCGTCGGTATCTGGACCGGGTTCGGCCGGCTGCGGCGTCTCCACATCGGCCAGGGCCACCTCCGCCGGCTCCGGCGCCTCGGGCTCGGTGGCCTGCAGATCGGCGGGCTCGGTCAAGGTCTGGCCGGGGGCGGCCTCGGCCGTCTGCTGGCGCGAAACGGATCCATCCGCGCCGGAGGCGGGTTCGGTGCCCTGTTCGCCGGAGGCCGCATCCGCTGTCCCGTCAGCGGATGCGCTTTCGGACGTCCGCTCATCTGTAGTGGACCCGGCGGTCTGGCGGTCTGACGCGGTCCCGGCGACCTGCTCGCCGGCGGCAGTGCTGTCGGACGTCTGGCCCGAGGCGGCGTCGGTCATCTTCTGACCCGAGGCGGTCGCGGTCGCCGCGTCGTCCGAAGCCTCTTCGGTGGTCTGCCGGTCGCCATCTGCGGCGGGCTGATCCGAGTCCATCTCTGCGGCGGCGGTTCGCAAACCCTCCGACCCCGTCTCTTGGGTCTCGGGCGCGGCCTGTTCGTCCTGGGGGGTCGTGGCGCCGGTTGCGGGCTGCGCCTCGGGCGACGCGGGCGGGGTGTCGGCCGTGGACACGGCGTCGAGCGCGGGCGGTTCGGCCCTGTCCACCCCGGTACCGGCCGGCGCGCTCCGGGTCTCGAGATCCGCTTCGGTGGTCTGCGCGGCCTCGCCGCTTTCCGACACAGGGGGGGTGCCGTCGGACGCGGCCCCGGCCTCTTCGGTCGCGGACGCGGATGTGCCGGTTGCGGGCTTGGCGGTTGGTTCCGTCGCCTCGGCAAGGGCGATGACCTCCTCGCCCGGCTCTCCGGCCGGCGCGGCGGCGGCGTCCTCCTCGGCGGGCTCGGCCTCGGCCTCGGCCACACGGCGCGGGGTGGGAGCGATGATGATCTCGTCCTTCGACAGGATGTCGTCGCCCTCGGGCGAGCGCATTGCCAGCGTCAGAACGCGCGGATCGGCGCTGGCCTCGACTTCGAGGAACTGGACGAACTCGCCGCCCGCCTCGGGCTTGAAGGTCGACAGCACCGTGTCGTCGAGCAGGATGGAGAGATCCCAGCCGGGCTCGGACCGGCCGGCCACCAGCATCTGCCCGTCGGGATCGAGCCGGAAGGTGGAGATCGAGGGCGGCGGCGGCGTCTGGGCCACGGGCTCTGGTGCGGCGGGGGCCTCGGGCGTGGTGCGGGCTGTCTCGTCGGGCTCGACGTCTGCGTCGCGGTCGGCGGTATCCTCGATGGCGGTCTGGGCGATGGGCTCGGCCGGTTCGGGTGCCCGCCGCTCGGGCGTGAAGACGCCAGCCACGTACAATGCCATACCGATCAGGGACGCGATTGCCACGCCCGCGATGCCGGCAGTCAGTCCGCCCGACAATCCAGCCTGTTTACTCATCCAATTCCTTCCGCCCGCACAACGCCTTCCGCGCGGTTGCCGGACAATATCAACAAGGGTATCTAGGGTCAAAACAACCCGGATACAAGCAGCGGTGATTTCATGACAACACGGTCGGTCTGTGTCTTTTGCGGCTCACGTATGGGCAAATCGCCCGCCTTCGAAACCGCCGCTGCCGATTTCGGCCGCGAACTGGCCGGGCACGGCTGGCGACTGGTCTACGGGGCGGGAGACGTGGGGCTGATGGGCACGGTGGCCCGCGCCGCCCAGACCGCGGGCGGCGACACCTTCGGCGCGATGCCCGAGTTTCTGCTGAAATGGGAGATCGGCAAGACCGACCTAACCCATTACGTGGTCACCGAAACCATGCATGAGCGCAAGAAGGTGATGTTCATGAATTCCGACGCCATCGTCGTGCTGCCGGGCGGGGCGGGATCGCTTGACGAGTTCTTCGAGGTGCTGACCTGGCGGCAGATGGGCATGCATGACAAGCCGCTTTTCCTGCTCAACACCGAAGGCTACTGGGCGCCGCTGGTGGGGCTTCTGGATCATGTGATCGACCACGGTTTCGCGGGCGAGACGCTGACCGGGCTGGTCACCGTCTGCGATACGGTTCAGGATCTCTGCGCCAGCCTGCGCGCGGCCCTCTCCTGACGCCAGGAGGCCGTGCTGTAGATGGCGAGCGCCGTCCAGATCAGCCCGAAGGCCGCGGCGTGCCAGGGGCTGAACGCCTCGCGAAAGACAAGCGTTGCCACCAGGAACTGCAGCGACGGGTTGATGTATTGCAAAAGGCCCACCGTGGCGAGCTTCAGCCTTTTGGTGGCATAGCTGAACAGGATGAGCGGCGTTGCGGTAAGCGGGCCCGAGACGGCCAGCAGGAGGCTGTCGGGAAGCGACGCACCGAAATGGCCGCCGCCGCCCGCATGGACCCGCCACAGGATCGCCGCCGCTATGGGCGCCAGAAGCAGCACCTCGGCGGTGACCGAAACGACCGGGCCCACGTTCAGCCATTTCTTGACCACGCCGTAAAGGGCGAAGGTCATGGCGAGCACCAGGGCGATCCACGGCGCCACCCCCAGCCCCGCCGTCAGCACCGCCACGGCGAGAGCTGCGAGCGCCACCGCCACGATCTGCGCCCGGCCCAGCCTCTCGCGGAACACCACCGCGCCCAGCAAGACCGAGGCCAACGGGAAGGTGTAGTAGCCCAGCGAGGCCTCGACCGCCTTGCCGATCTGGATCGAACTGATGAAGAAGAACCAGTTGGTGGAGATCATCAGCGCGGCGAAACCCGCGATCAGCACCGCGCGCCCGCCCGCCAGCGCGCGCCGTAACTGCCCAAGCCGCCCCTGAGTCAGCAGGACGGCGGCGAAGAAGACAAACGACCAGAGCGTGCGGTGGGCCAGCACTTCAAGCGGCGGCACATGGTCGAGCAGCTTGTAATAGATCGACGACAGGCCCCAGACGGTGCAGGCGCCGATCATCGCCGCGATCCCCTTGCCCGTCTCGGACATCCTGTCGCCCCGCCTCGCCTTCCGTCGCCTTGCTGAACCAGCGCGCGCCGGAAGGCAAGCCCGGGCGGACCCGGATCAGGCGGCGGGGTCGAGTTCGCTTTTCAGAAGTTTTTCGACCTTGTCGAGCGGGTGGTTGGTGAAATCCTTGTCGATTTCGGCGACCACCCGCTGTTCCACTTCCTTGTGCAGCTTCTTGCGCAGCTCGCCCAGCACCTTGGCCGGTGCGACCAGCACGATCCGGGAAAAGTCGGATTTATGCGCCGACTTGTAAAGCATGTCGGCCAGATCGTCGGCAAAACGGTCCTTGGCCAGCTGGTGCCAGTCGGCCTCCTCCATCGAGGACAGCTGCTGCACGCCGGTATCCTGCATCCGCCCCGGCTTGTCCGAGCCCTGCTCGGCATCCGAGGGATTCTCCTGTTCCTCGATGCGGATGACGTTCAGGTCGGGATTCATCTCGTCGAGATCGTTGCGCAGGAAAAGGGCCTTCTCGCCATCGGCGATCAGCACCCAGGTGCCGTGGGTAAGGGTGGCCATGTCACTCGTCTCCTCTGTCCGAACCGTGGTCGCGTTTGTCGGCGCCGGTCACGCGCGTGCGCCCCGCCGGGCGTTCCTTGGCGCGCTTTTCCTCGTCGCGCGTGCCGATCTTGCGCGCCAGCGTGCCACCGCCGCGGCCCTCATGATCGGGCTCTTCGGTGGATTTGTCGATGAATTTGTCGGTGTCCTGGCTGCCATCCTTGGATCTGTGGCGTTCGGCCATGGCTGCGCCTCCTTGTTTGCTTGGCTCGGAGGCAAAACGCGGCGAAGGAAGTGCAGGTTCCTGCCCGACCCGGGGTCAAGGGCCGGGCCGCGCCGATGGAAGCGGCGCGAACGGCAAAAGGCCCCGCCGATGGGCGAGGCCTTTCCCGGTGCCGGTTTCGCCGCGGCCTACATGCGAGAGGCGACGTTTTCCCAGTTCACCAGGTTGTCGAGGAAGTTCTGCAGATAGGCCGGGCGCTTGTTGCGGAAGTCGATGTAATAGGAGTGTTCCCACACGTCGCAGCCCAGAAGCGCGGTCTGGTTGAAGCAGAGCGGGTTGACGCCGTTCTCGGTCTTGGTGACCTTCAGGCTGCCGTCGGTGTCCTTCACCAGCCAGGCCCAGCCCGAGCCGAACTGGCCCGCGCCGGCGGCGGAAAACTCTTCCTTGAACTTGTCGACCGAGCCGAACGCCTCGTTCAGCGCCTTTTCCAGCTCGCCCGGCATGCCGGTGCCGCCCGGCGCCATCATCTCCCAGAACTGGTTGTGGTTCCAGTATTGCGAGGCGTTGTTGAAGATGCCGTTCTGCGCCACGGCGTTCGGATCATAGGTGCCCTTGATGATCTCCTCGACGGACTTGCCTTCCCACTCTGTGCCGGAGATGGCCTTGTTGCCGTTGTCGACATAGGCCTTGTGGTGAATATCGTGGTGATACTCCAGCGTCTCCTTCGACATGCCGCTCGCGGCCAGCGCGTCATGGGCGTAGGGAAGATCGGGAAGTTCGAAAGCCATTTTGGACCTCTGTTCTGGTTGCATTGAATCTAGGGCATAGATGTGTCCGGCGAACCGGCCGCGTCAAGGCGTAACTTCGGAAAACGACGAAGGGCGGCCGCCACCCGCGCCCGCCCCCTGCTTCTTTCTGGTCATAAATACTCACGGCGCGGCGTCGCCGCACGCGCCCGCGGATCAGACGAAAAAGCCCACCTCGCCGCCCGGTTCGGCCGCGTCGCACAACAGGCCGAAGACATAGCCCGCCACCGAGCGGAAGCAGACGACGCGCACGGTTTCCGCGTCCACCATCCAGAAGGCCGCCGCCACCTGCGCCATGCGCGTGCGGCGGATCGTGCCCGGCTCGAACGCGCCGGGGGCCATGTCGACCGGGCAGAGCTTGGCGATCACCTCGCGCACCCCTGCCCCCGCGATCTCGAACACCGCCCGGGCGTCCGAGACGTTGACGGCGAGGTAATGCTCGCCCTTGAGCGCGGCGTCGATCTTGCCCAGGGCCTCGGCGGCGGTGTCGTAGGGGACCATCAGCAGAAGCTCGTCGGGCGACATCCAGGCCGCCGCGCTCTCGCGCGACACGGCGATTTCGCGCGTGCCCGGAATGGCGGCGCCGGTTGCGTTCTTCACGGCCTTCTTCATCTTGGCCGAGGACAGGTCGCCCCGCAGGGTGATCATGCCCTGCAGGCCCGCCTCGCGGACGGCGACAGTGCCGTCGAAACTTGCGCCGTTCAGGGCGCTGACAGGCTCAGACATTCTGCTTTTCTCCGTCCTTGTCGTAGAAGACCGGGTCTACGATCTTCGCTTTCATCACCGTGCCATCGACCTTGGGAAACTCCAGCACCTCGCCCATGCGGTCGGGGCCGTTCAGAACCAGCCCCATTGCGATGCCGCGCTTGAGGGTGGGCGAATAGTAGGTCGAGGTCACGCGCCCTTGGGTCTTGCGCTGGCCATTGGCATTGGTGCCCTCGGCGGTGGCATAGGCCCCGTCGGGCAACACGCCGCCATCCACGGTTTCCAGCCCCACCAGTTGCCAACGCTTCGGGTCGGCCATGTGCTTGCGCTCCTGCGCGCGCTTGCCGATGTAGTCGTCCTTCTTCTTCGAGATTGCCCAGCCGAGGCCCAGATCCTGCGGAATGACTGTGCCGTCGGTCTCGTCGCCGATCATGATGAAGCCCTTCTCGGCCCGCATCACGTGCATCGCCTCGGTACCGTAGGGCGTCACCCCGAATTCGGCGCCCGCCTCGATCAACCTCTCCCAGACGGCACGACCGTTGCTGGCCGGGATCGCCAGTTCGAAGGACAGCTCGCCCGCAAACGAGATGCGGTAGCAGCGCACCGGCACGCCCGCGATGGTGATGTCCTTGAAGCCCATGAAGGTCAGCGCCTCGGGGCCGATGTCGTCATCAGTGAGCTTTTCCAGCACCTTGCGGGAATTGGGCCCGGCCACGCCGATCTGGGCGTATTGCTCGGTCACGTTGGCGACATAGACCTTCCAGTCCCACCATTCGGTCTGCAGCCATTCCTCCATATGGCCATGGATCGCTTCGGCCCCGCCGGTGGTCGTGTGGCAGAGGAAGGTGTCCTCGTCCAGCCGAACGACGACGCCGTCATCCATCAGGAAGCCGTTCTCGTTGCACATCAGCCCATAGCGGCAGCGCCCCGGTTTCAGCGTGCTCATCATGTTGGTATAGAGCATGTCGAGGAATTTCCCCGCATCCGGCCCCTTCACGATCAGCTTGCCGAGTGTCGAGGCGTCGAGCAACCCGAGGCTGTCGCGAACCTGCTTGATCTCGCGGTTGACCGCGCCATGACGGCTCTCGCCACGTTTGGGATAGCAATAGGCGCGGCGCCACTGGCCCACCGGTTCGAAATCGGCGCCGTTGTCGGCGTGCCAGTCATACATCGGTGTCTTGCGCAGGGGCTGGAACAACGGGCCTTTCGCCTCGCCCGCAATGGCCGACATGGAAATCGGCGTATAGGGCGGGCGGAAGGTGGTTGTGCCGGTCTGCGGAATGGGCTGGCCAAGGGCATCCGACAGGATCGCCAGACCGTTGATGTTGCTCAGCTTCCCCTGATCGGTGGCCATGCCCAGCGTGGTATAGCGCTTGGCATGCTCGACCGATTCGTAGCCCTCGCGGGCGGCGAGCTGGATATCGCTTACCTTCACGTCGTTCTGATAGTCGAGCCAGGCCTTCATCCGCAATTGCACCTTGGCGCCCTGCGGCATCAGCCAGATCGGCTCGATCGCGGCTTCCTCGACCGCCTTGCCCACGGGGGCCGCGGCGGATTTCGGGCTGTGGCCGGTGGCCTTCGCCGCGGCGCGGCCGGCGGCGTCGGCATCCGCCAGCACCCCGGCCAGATCGAGCGCCCCATTGGCCGCCCCGGCCGGGATCACGAAGGCTTCCCCGGCGTCACCCGTCGGCGCTTTATCCACATCCGGGCGGAAATGCGCCTGGGCCTCGTCCCAGATCAGCTTGCCGCCGCAATGCGACCACAGATGCACGACCGGCGACCAGCCGCCGGACATGGCGACCGCATCGCATTTGATCTCTTCCAGCACGGCGCCCTCGCCGGCCTGGGCACAGATCGCCACGCCCTCGACGCGCTTGCCGCCCTTGACCTTGGCGATGCCCTTGCCGGTCTCGATGCGGATACCCATCTGCCGGGCCTCCTCGGCCAGCCTGCCGCCGCCCGAGGCGCGCGCATCGAGGATGACCGGCACCTCCAGCCCCAGCTTCTTAAGGGTGATCGCGGTGCGGTAGGCGTCGTCGTTGTTGGTCACGACGACCGTGCGGTCGCCCACGGAAACGCCGTAATCGACCGCATAGTCCCGCACCGCCGAGGCCAGCATCACGCCGGGGATATCGTTTCCGGCGAAGCTGATCGGGCGCTCGATGGCGCCGGTGGCGGTGATTACCTGCCCGGCGCGGATCCTCCAGAGCCGGTGCCGGGGGCCTTTCGCCTCCGGCTGGTGGTCGGTAACGCGCTCATATCCAAGCACATATCCGTGGTCGTAGACCCCTGCCCCCATCATCCGGTTGCGCAGGGTGACGTTGGGCATTTCTTCAAGTGCCGCAACGATTTCATCCACGAACTTATCCACAGGCTGGCCATCGACTTCGCCACCATCGACCGGGGCGCGGCCACCCCAATGGGCTGTCTGTTCCATGACCAGCACGCGCGCGCCCGCCTCGCCGGCTGCCTTCGCCGCCTGCAGGCCCGCCACGCCGCCGCCGATCACCAGAACATCGACGAAGGCATAGAAATGCTCGTAGCTGTCTTCGTCGCCGCGCCGGGGCGGCTTGCCCAAGCCCGCCGACTGGCGGATGAAAGGTTCGTAGAGATGTTTCCAGAACGGGCGGGGATGGATGAAGGTCTTGTAGTAGAAGCCCGCAGGCAGGAAGCGCGCGAATAGCTTGCTGTTCACCTCGCCCACGTCGAATTCGAGGCTGGGCCAGTGGTTCTGGCTTTCGCAGGTCAGCCCGTCGAACAGCTCGGTCGTGGTAACCCGCTGGTTGGGCTCGAACCGCGCACCCTTTCCGAGGCCGACCAGCGCGTTGGGCTCTTCGGCGCCCGAGGCGACGATGCCGCGCGGACGGTGATACTTGAACGAGCGGCCCACCAGCATCTGGTCGTTGGCCAGCAGCGCCGAGGCGAGCGTGTCGCCCTCGACCCCCTTCAGATGCTTGCCGTTGAAGGTGAATTTAAGCGTGCGGTCCTTGTTCAGAAGCCGCCCGCCCTGTGCCAGTCGCGTGCTCATGCGAACTCTCTCCAGCTCCAGCCCGGCCGCTTGGCCGAGATCTTGTCCTTGATGTCCTGCGGTGGCTCCGAGGTCTGCGCCGGGTAGGTGCCGAACACCTCCAGCGTCACCGTATCGCGCGCGGCGTGAAACCACTTGCCGCAGCCGTTGGCATGCCGCCAGCGTTCGAAATGAACCCCCTTGGGGTTCACCTTCTCGAACAGGTAACCGTGAAACTCGTCATCCGACGACCCCGGGCCGAAGCGCTTCAGATGCGCCTCGCCGCCGCCGTGAAACTCGGTCTCCTCGGCCTTCACGCCGCAATAGGGGCATTCCAGGATCAGCATGCGCATCTCCACAGTTCTGGGGTTGAAATCTGGGGGAAAGGTGCCGTTGGCACGCTCAAGGCGGGCGCCGCGGGGCGCCCGCCGCAGTCTGTTTCCGCGAATGGCGGCTTACTTGCCGGTTTCCATGATGGATTGCGGCACGGCGTCGTTTTCCCCGGCCGCCGGGGCGGTGTCGCCTTCGCTGACGGCCGGCTCGGTTGCCCCGCCCGGATGCTCGACCACGGTTGGGCCGAACCCGGACATGAGCACGAACAGCAGAATGCCGCCCGCGACCAGAACGACGAGCGCCCAGATCTGCCAGCCGCTGCCCGAGCTGTCCTCGAGTTGATAGCGCGGCATCTGAGGCGTCCGTTTCCAGGGGTTGGTGTAGTCCAGATGGTCAGGCATGGTGCGACCTCCTTTCTGTGGGATACAGAAGGTAGGGCGCACAGGGGCGGCAAAACAGATTGAGCGGATTTCCCCGCCGCGGCTCGGCCATTCCGTGCGAAACGGGGGCCCTTCGCTCGGCCATAATCTGCCACGCTTGCCTGTGACTTTCCGGCCACGCCATGGTCGCAGGAGAGCGCCGCGATTCGCCACGGCGCGGTCGTCGCCCCGACCGGGCCGTCAGCCTTCCGATACCGCGGCGCCGGAGGAGGATTGCAGGATTTCGGGGCCGTAGCTGAAACTGCTGAACAGCACGAGACCGGCGAGAAGCGCGAGCACGACGAGCAGCCAGACGAGCCGGCCGCCCGAGCCGGTATCGTTGCCGCTGCGTGAGAAATCGGGAACGTCGCGGCGTCTGGGGCTGGGCATGGCTGGGTCTCCTTTGCATTCACGGCAAAGGATGGGCGCCCCGCGCCGGCAATGAAAGAACCGGCGGAAATCCCCGCCCGCCATGCGCTGAAGCCCGCGCGTGCGGGGGTATGGCCTCGGCCAAAATTCGCCCCCGGCACTGCGGGCGTTGACATGCCCCGAGCAGCTGCGCGAGAGCGCAGGGCCGGGGCCGTCCGTCCCTGCGGACGGAGGTCAGTTGTCGTTCTGATCCGCAGCGGCCTCTGCGGTGTCTTCGGCGGCGTTGCCGACACTGTCGTCAGCGTCTTCGGCTGCGGTTCCGGTGCTGTCGGCCACCCCTTCGACGGAGACGTCGACATCGTCGCCCACCGGGCTGTCCGCGACATCGGCGCCGTCATAGAGCGCCCAGACCAGCACGCCCACGGCCACGACAAGCCCGCCGACGATGAGGGACAGCCCCACATTGCCGCCGGATTTCTCTTCCCGGCGCTCGACATAGGTGCGGTCGGGCCGGTCCGAATAGGTCCGTTCGTTTCGCTTCGACATGGATCGGCTCCTTTCGAAAGCGTCGTTTCCATGTCAACGGGCCGCCGCACAGGGCAGTTCCGCCCGCCGGAGGCGCGGGCCCCCGCTGCGCGGAAATCTTCCTGTGGATCGACGGAACGCATCTTTTCTTCCCCTGTCCGGCAATTGCGAGGCGGGCCCGGGGCCTGCCTCAGTGCGCCACCGCGCCGCAATGAAACTCGGTTTCCTCGCGTTTAACGCCGCAACAGAGGCATTGAATGGTCGGCATTTCAATCTTCTCCTGAATAGTAGCCATAGGCGCGCAAGCGTTTCCTTGCTGCGTTGCGATCCGTCTCTGTGAAGAGTTGCTTGAACTCGGGCCGTAACATGTGAGCTTCTGCGGTAAGGTCCAGTCGCCCGATTTCCCAGAGCGTTGTGAACCCCTCCGGCGGGGGCTCTGTGTGCAACAAGCGCAACGTTGCGACCTTCGCGCCGTGCGTGGCAACCATCTGCATGAACGCGCGGGGCCTGTAATCCGTCTCGGCCAAAACAGTCTGGATCATGTCGCGGATGGCGAGGTCGTAGGCACGTTCACGGTCCATCAGTGCGCCACCCCGGCGGCGACGGATTCGTCGATGAAGCGGCCCTCGCGGAAGCGGTCGAGCGAGAACTCGTCGCAAAGCGGCGAATAACCCTGCGCCATCAGTTCGGCAAAGCCCCAGCCCGAGCCGGGGATCGCCTTGAACCCGCCGGTGCCCCAGCCGCAGTTGATGAAGACGTTTTCAACCGGGGTTTTCGACAGGATCGGCGAGCGGTCGCCGGTCATGTCGACGATGCCGCCCCATTGCCGCAGCATCTTCAGCCGCTGGATCATCGGGAAGGTCTCGCACAGCGCGCGCACGGTTTCCTCGATATGGTGGAAACTGCCCCGCTGGGTGTAGTTGTTGTAGCCGTCGGCACCGCCGCCGATCACCATCTCGCCCTTGTCAGACTGGCTCATGTAGCCATGCACCGTGTTGGCCATCACCACCACGTCCATGCAGGGCTTGATCGGCTCGCTGACGAGCGCCTGCAGCGCCACGCTCTCGATCGGAAGACGGAAGCCCGCCATGTCGGCCAAGTGGCCCGAATGGCCAGCCACCACGATACCCAGCTTGTCGCAGCCGATATCGCCCCGGTTGGTGGTGACGCCCGTGACCTTGCCGTTCTCGGTGCGGATTCCGGTGACCTCGCATTTCTGGATCACGTCCATGCCCATGGCACTGCAGGCCCGGGCATAGCCCCAGGCCACCGCGTCGTGCCGCGCGGTGCCGCCACGTGCCTGCCAGAGCCCGCCCAGCACCGGATAGCGCGGACCTTCCAGATTGATGATCGGAACAAGCTGCTGAACGCGGTGGGGGGTGATGAATTCGGTCGTCACACCCTGCAGGGCGTTGGCCTGCGCGGTACGTTTGTAGCCGCGCACCTCGTGCTCTGTCTGGGCGAGCATGATGACGCCGCGGGGCGAGAACATGATGTTGTAGTTCAGATCCTGGCTGAGCGTCTCATAAAGACTGCGCGACTTCTCGTAGATCGCGGCCGAGGCGTCCTGCAGGTAATTGGAGCGGATGATGGTGGTGTTGCGGCCGGTATTGCCGCCTCCCAGCCACCCCTTTTCGAGTATCGCCACGTTCTTGATGCCGTGATTTTTGCCCAGGTAATAGGCGGTGGCCAGCCCGTGGCCCCCGGCGCCGATGATGATCGCGTCATAGCGCTGACGCGGCTCTGGCGAGGCCCAGGCCTTGTTCCAGCCCATGTGATACCTCAGGGCTTCCTTGGCGATGGCGAAGGCGGAATAATGTTTCATGCGCGCTCTCGGATCAGATGGATTCGCAGCCGGTCTGCAATGAGGCTGGTAATGCGCCATATCCGGCCTGTCGAGGATATTCCCGGCGGCATAAGTTGTGCGATTCGCGACATCCGCGAGGCGGGGCATCCGTTTCGCCCCGCTCGGACCCACGGCGGGCCGGCTTGACAAACAGCTTGTCAGGCTTTACCTGACTGTCAGGAAAATCCTGACGAAAGGCGACCCCATGAAACCCCTTCATTGCTCGTTCTGCGGCAAATCGGATGCCGAGATCGACAAGCTTGCCGCCGGACCGGGCGGCCTGCATATCTGCAACGAATGTGTCGATACCTGCGCCCTGATCATGAGCGGCGCCGAGGTTCCGCGCACGGGTTTCGACCCCGGAAACTGGCCGACCGACCGGCTGCTGGCCGCGTTGGGCCCCCTCGACGCGACCGTGAAATCCTATCAGGAGCATCTGGCCGACGCCGTCGATGCGCTTCGGTTGCGCGGCGTGAGCTGGGCGAAGATCGCCGAGCCGTTGGGAATCGCGCGTCAGTCGGCGTGGGAACGGTTCTCCTGACGCCAGCGCCCGGCGCGGTCCCGACGGCCCGCCTGCGACCATCTGCTTCGACTTGCCTCTTTTTCTTGCCCGCCCGCGCCGCTACATGGTGACAGATCAGCGGAGGCCCCATGCTTTTCTGGATCATCGTCATCGCGCTCGCGCTCGTCACCGCGGCGGTTCTCGGGCGGACGGTCGTGACCGGCCGGGCCGGCAAGGAGCCGCCGGCGGCCTATGACCTGCGGGTCTATCGCGACCAGCTGCGGGAAGTGGACCGCGACCTCGCCCGCGGCGTGATCGGCGCCGAGGATGCCGAGCGGCTGCGGGCCGAGGTGTCGCGCCGTATCCTTGCCGCCGATGCCAAGCTGCGCGAGAGTGGCACCACGGGCGGGCAGCCCAGATGGGCCAGCCTGGCGATGGCGGCGGCGGTTCTGGTGGGGCTGACCGGCGGCACCGCCCTGCTCTACCGGACGCTTGGCGCACCGGGATATGGCGACGTACCGCTCAAGGCCCGGATCGCCGCGTCGGACGCGGCGCGCGCCGACCGTCTGGCCCAGGACGAGGCCGAGGCTCGAATGCCCCAGGCAGAGCTGCCCCCCGACGTGTCGGAGGATTTCCTCGCACTGATGGAGAAACTGCGCGCCACCGTGGCCGAGCGGCCGGGCGATCTGCGCGGGCTGCAGCTTCTGGTGCGCAACGAGGCCGCGCTGGGCAATATGGCGGCGGCGCGCGAGGCTCAGGCTCAGATCGTCGAGGTCAAGGGGCCCGAGGCCACGGCCGAGGATTACGCTTTGCTGGCCGATCTGATGATCTCGGCCGCCGGCGGCTATGTCTCGAAAGAGGCCGAGGCGGCGCTGCGCGGGGCACTCCAGCGTGATGCGCGCGATCCGCGCGCGCGCTATTACCTGGGCCTTTACTATCTTCAGGTCGATCGGCCCGACCGCGCTTTCCGCATCTGGGAAAAGCTTTTGTCCGAAAGCAGCCCCGACGCACCCTGGGTGCCGCTGATCCGTGATCGGCTCGAGGAGGTCGCCTGGCGCGCAGGCGTGACCGATTACCGGTTGCCGCCGCTTGAAAGGGCGCCGGGCCCCGACGCCGCCGATATCGAGGCGGCCGACGAGATGGCCGCCGAAGAGCGCGGCGAGATGATCCGCGGCATGGTGGCGCGGCTGGCCGAGCGGCTGGCCACCGAGGGCGGCAGCGCCGAGGAATGGGCGCGGCTCATCGGCGCCTACGGGGTGCTGGGCGAGACCGACCGCGCCCGCGCCATCTGGGAAGAGGCGCAGCAGGTCTTCGCCGGTCGCGAGGCGGAACTCGATCTTCTGCGCGGCGCGGCGCGCGAGGCGGGGATCGCGGAATGATCCTCGAGGAGATCGAGGCCTTCGCCACCACCCTGCCGCCGATGCGCCCGCTTCTGGGGCTCGATCTGGGCGAGAAGACCATCGGCGTGGCGGCCTCCGACCGGCTTTTGTCCTCGGCGGGCGCGGTCGAGACGATCAAGAGACGGAAGTTCGGCCTCGACGCCGCGCGCCTGCTGGAGATCGCCGCGGAGCGCGAGGCGGGCGGGCTGATCCTCGGCCTGCCGCGCAACATGGACGGCTCCGAGGGACCCCGCTGCCAGTCGACCCGCGCCTTCGCCCGCAACCTTGAACGGCTGACCGACCTGCCCATCGGCTTCTGGGACGAACGGCTGTCGACGGTTGCGGCAGAAAGGGCACTGATCGAGGCCGATTTGACCCGGAAACGTCGCAAAGAGGTTATCGACGCCGTCGCCGCTTCTTATATCCTTCAGGGAGCATTGGACCGCTTGAGGCATCTGAGGGCAGGCACTTGAACGACACCCCCGTCTGGAAACGCGACGAAATCGAAAGCCCCTGCGTACGTGTCTGCGTGGTGCATCCCGAGGCGCGGATCTGCACCGGCTGTTACCGCACGATCGACGAAATATCCCGCTGGTCGAAGATGACGCAGGACGAGCGGCGCGAGATCATGGCCGCCCTGCCCGGCCGCGCGCCCATGCTGCGAAAGCGCCGCGGCGGCCGCGCGGCGCGCCTCGCCCGGGGCTGAGTTCCTTTTCAGAGCGGGGTTGGGGGGCGCTGCCCCCGCCGTTGAAACTCCAAGAGAGTTTCAACGTCTCCCCCGGAGTATTTCGGGCAAGATGAAGGAGCGGCCCTGAATCTTTCTGATCGGCAATACCTGCCCAAGACGTCACGGCATCTCCAGCCAGTCCCGGCTGCCTGGCGGAAGTTCGGGCCGGAAATAGACGATCATCCGCCCCTCGGGCGGCGCCTGTGCCCCCTCGTCCCAGGGCGCCACGCCGTGCAGGGCCAGCCGATGCACCAGATAGGCCTCGCCCGGCTTCGTTGGCAGGGCGATGCGGCGGCAGG
>JAUIBJ010000515.1 GCA_030428025.1 Alphaproteobacteria bacterium | reverse complement strand
GCTGGATGCCGGTCTCATGCAACGTCGGGACAAGCTCCAGTGCGGTCTCCATGAAGGGGGTGAACTGTTCCCAGTCCTCGGCCAGTTCCAGAAAGGGGCGGTTGCCTTCTGGGCCGTCCGGGTTCCAGCATTTGGCATTCGGCTCGAACCCGCCGATCACCAGCTTGCCGGTGTCGCCCTTGATGTAGGTGCCCCGGTCGAGGTCGCGGATTACCGGGAACCCCTCGAACTCGGGGCGCGGCTCGGTAACCACATACATGTGCTCGACGGGTTGCAGGGGCAGGCCAAGGCCCGCGCCTTCGGCCAGCCGCTTAGACCAGGCGCCGCAACACAGCGCCACCTGCTCCGCGCGGATTTCTTGACCGTCTTCCAGCGCCACGCCCGTCACGCGCCCGCTCTCGGTCAGAAGCCGAGCCACGCCCGCGCCCTCGCGGATTTCGACGCCGCCCGATCTTGCGCCCCGGGCGTAGGCCATGCACAGGTCGACCGGGTTGACGCTGGCATCCTCGGCCACGGCCATCACCCCGTGCAGCGGCCCGGTGTCGAGGCAGGGCAGGGCGATGCGCAGGTCGGCGGGCGAGATCATCTCGGGCGTGAGGCCGAAATGCCGGCCCAAAGCGGCGATGCGGTGCAACTCGTCCATCCGCTCGGGAACGCGGGCCAGCCAGTAGCCGCCGGTGACGCGGTAGCCGGTGGAAAGCCCGGTTTCCGCCTCCAGCCGGGGGAAAAGCTCGCCCGCATACATCGCCAGCCGGGTCATGTTGGGTGTGGCGCGCAAGGGCCCGACGATGCCGGCCGCGTGCCAGCTGGTGCCGGAAGTCAGCTGGTTGCGCTCCAGAAGCAGCACGTCCTCCGCCCCCCGCCGGGCCAGATGATAGGCCAGCGACAACCCCACCGCGCCGCCACCCACGATGACGATGCCGCGCGTCTCAGAAGTAGTCGGCATCGGCCACCTCCAGCTTGCGTCGCGCGATGTAGTCCTTCAGTGCGGCGTCGATGGCAGGGTCGAGGCCCGGATCCTCGTAGGCCTCCAGCCGCGCCTTCCACAGCGCGTTGGCCCGCTGGCTCATGTCGCGCCCGCCCTCCGACAGCCATTGTTCGTAAGAGTTGTTGTCGGGCAGATCGGGGCGGAAAAGCGCGGTGAGGAAATTGTTCTGCGTGTGCTCGGAGCCCAGGAAATGCCTGCCCGGCCCGGTGGCGGCGATGGCCCCCATGGCCTGGGCGTTCTCGGAAAGGTCGATGCCCTCGAAAAACCGCATCAGCTTGCCGCAGAGATCGGCGTCGATCATCGTCTTCTCGAAGCCGGTCACCAGCCCGCCCTCCAGCCAGCCTGTGGCGTGGTTGACCACGTTGACGCCCGCGAAAAGCGCCATCATCAGGCCCCAGGTCGCCTCCTGCTGGCTTTGCGCGTCGGGCAGTTTCGAGGCCGAGAGCGTGCCCACCGAATGCAGCGGCACGCCCAGCCGGCGGGCAAGCTGCCCGGCGGCCAGGATCATCTGCCCCGCCTCGGGCGTGCCGAAGGTGGGCGCGCCCGACTGCATCGACATGGTCGAGGCGAAAGAGCCCATCAGGCAGGGCGCGCCGGGCTTGATGAGCTGCACGAGCGTCAGGCAGGCCAGCGCCTCGGCCAGCACCTGCGCCAGCGTGCCGGCCACGGTCGAGGGGCTCATCGCGCCCGTCAGCGTCCAGGGCGTGCAGGCCACCGGCTGGCCGGCGCGGGCATAGGTCTTGAGCGCGCCGGACATGTTCGCGTCCATCACCAGCGGCGCATTGGTGTTGGACACGCAATAGAGCACCGGGTTTTCGGCCATGAAGGCCTCTCCGAACAGGATGCGCGCCATATCCAGCGCGTGGCCCGCCCTTTCCGCTCCGATGAAGGCGCCCATGAAGGGCCGGTCGGACCAGCGGATATGGGCATAGAGCATGTCCAGATGCCGCTTGTTGGCGGGCAGGTCCACGGGCTCGCAGACCACGCCGCCGGAATGGTGCAGCCAGGGGATCATCTGGTGCAGCTTCACCAGATCGGTGAAATCCTGATAGGTGGCATAGCGCCGTCCGCGGTCGAGGTCGTGTACGAAGGGCGGGCCCCAGGAGGGGCAGAGCACCGTCGCGCTGCCGCCGATCTGCACGGTATTCGCGGGGTTGCGGGCGTGCTGTGCGAACTGCGAAGGGGCAGTGGCCTGAATGGTGGCGCGGCAGAAACCGGGGGCAAAGCGCACCCGCGTGCCCGTCACCTCGCAGCCCGCCGCCGCGAAGATCTCCAGAAGCTCTGGGTCGTCGTGAAATTCCATGCCCGTTTCGGCGAGGATGCGATCAGCATTGTCCTCGATGATTTCCAGTCCTTCCTCCGACAGGATCGGCAGGGGGCCGATCCTGCGGTCGAGCCAGGGGGCGCGGGGTGCCGTCCCGATCGAGCTTCGGCCGTGCCGCTTGCCTCTCCGCATCGCCTTTCTCCGCCAAGGTGGTCCGCGAAACCATGGACAAACCGGTCGCGCCGAGGCAATGAAAACCCTGTATCATTAGGAAGTCTTATGAAGCAGTCCCGCCTCTCCGCCCGTCTAGGCTCCGACCGCAACCTGCTGACCGCGCTGGAAGTCTTCGTGGCCATTGCCGAGGCGCGTCAGATAACCGGTGCGGCCCGGCTGATGGGCATCACCCAATCGGCCGCCTCGCAGCAACTGGCCTCGCTCGAGGCGGCCTGCGACGCGCGGCTGATCGACCGTACGGTTCGGCCCCTCAGGCTGACCCAGGCGGGCGAGCTTTGCCTGCGCCATGCGCAGCGCATCCTCAACTCGGTCGAGGATCTGGCCACCTCGATGCGCCACGAGGGCCCGCAGCCGATCAGCGTTCTGCGGATCGGCATGCTGGCCTCGATCGCCACCACCCTGACCCCGGCGCTGGTGCGTTGTCTCAAGGCCGGCTTCGCGGTCGAGGACCTGACCCTGCATGCCGGCCAGAGCGGCGACCATGAAACCCTTCTGCGCACCAAGCAGGCCGACATGGTCATCACCTCGAACCCGTTCTACGACATGGACGGGCTGGAACGGCACGAGGTGCTGACCGAAACCTTCCTGCTGGTGCTGCCGCAACGTTATCGCGGTCCGTCGAAGCGGCTTCAGGACATTCTCGACCACCTGCCGCTGGTGCGCTTCGCCGCCACCACCAGCGTCGGCCGGCGCACCGAACAGCACCTGCGGCGGCTGAAACTGGCGGTGCCGCGCGTCATCCAGGCCGACCGGTCGAGCATGGTCACCGCCTGCGTGGCCGAAGGCTTGGGCTTTACCATCCTCACGCCCAGCCTGCTGATCGACGGCTTCGTCGAGCAAATGCCGATCGTCGTGCGCCCGCTGCCGGGGCCGGGATTTTCCCGGTCGATCACCGTGGTCGCACGCGCCGGCGATCTGGGCCGGCTGCCCGCGCAGGTGGCCGGGCTCGCGGCCCGGGAACTGACTGCGCAGATCGACCAGCAGATGGGTCAGGTCGGCCGGGAGGCGCTCAACATGGATGCCGAGTGACAGACGCCGGCCTGCGCCCCCCGTGCGGCGTCAAACG
>JAUIBJ010000514.1 GCA_030428025.1 Alphaproteobacteria bacterium | reverse complement strand
CGGCCCAGCGTTTCCGACTGCAGGGTCACGTCGTTCAGGTTCGGCAGGTAGCGGCGCTTGGTCTTGTTGTTGGCGTGGCTGGAGTTCATGCCCACCAGCGGCCGTTTTCCGGTCAGTTCGCACACGCGCGACATGGGTTCTTCCTCGTCTTGGGGCGGGGCGGGATGCGGCCCCGTTCAATAAAAACGGGCACCGCCAACGGCAGCGCCTCGAAATCTGACGTTGGTCCATACGGACAAAGCCGGCAGGCGTCAAGGGATTCGCGCGGGAAATCTGACGCAGGGCGGCCCGCCGCTGCTGTGGGAGTCAGGGGGCGGGGCGGACGAATTTCTGTTCAGTGACCGATGCCCCCCACTGATCGCCCTCGTATTCCTCTGCCAGGTAAAAACCGTTTCTTTCGTAGAGGCCGCGCGCCGCGTCGAGTCCGCGCACCGTCCAGAGATGGGTTTCACGAAGGCCCTTGCGGTCGCAATGATCGAGCGCCGCACGCAACAGGGCCTTGCCGGCGCCGGTGCCGAGCATATCGTCGGAGACGACGAACCAGCGCAGATGCGCGCGGTTTTGGCCCAGTCTTTCGCCGTCGATGGTGATGCTGCCGACCGCGCGGCCCCCGCGCGAGACGTGCCATATGCCGTTAGGTGGCGACTCGGCGCGTGGGATGAATTCCGTCATGTCCCGGGCAATGCGGGTTTCGAAGGCGGCGCCGAAGGGATAGTCGCGCAGGATCCGGCGGCTCATCATGCTGATGACATCGCCGATCAGGCCGGGGACATAGCCGCGTTGTACCGCGATCCCGGGCGCGGCTTGGCTTTCGTCGCCCGCCGCCTGGCGCAGGGCATCGGCATAATCGGTCAGCCCGCGGCAGATTGCCTGCTGCCGGGACCTGTCGAACCGGGCGAGCGCGCCCGTCACCTGGGCCGCGGCGAAACCGTCGGCCTGTTGCAGGGTCCGTCGGCCCTGATCCGTCAGGTGCAGTCGCTTCATCCGGGCATCGTCGCTTGCGGGCGTCTCCTGCACCTCGCCTGCATCGACAAGCGAGCGGATCAGGCGGCTGACCGTCGATTTTTCAAGCCGCAGCCTGGCGCTGAGATCGCGTGCGGTCAGCCCCTCCTGATTTCCGATCTCGATAATGGCATGAACGGCGGAGGCGGAAAGGCCGGTACCGGCCACTGTCCGGCCCAGAAAGCCCCAGAGCCGGACAAGATCGCGAGACGCGATCCGGACGCCAGAGACGAGAGAGGGATCGACAGGGGTCATGCGGGCACCAAGTAGTTGCATATTGCAACTAACACGAATTTCCTCCTTTCGCAAGCTTTGCGGCAAGGCCGCGGAGCGCGATGGTTGATCCGGGGGCGTTTCGGGTTAACCTGCCCGTCAGTTGCCAAGGAGGACAGAATGGACATCTTCGCTGCCGACGCCCGCCCGAGCCGCCTGGCCAATGCCGACTGGTTCACCGGCCGGGTCTGGCAGGATCCGGTCGTCGAGGCACCCGAGCCGGCCCGTGTGCGAGCCCTGCGCGTTACCTTCGAGCCCGGCGCGCGCACCGCATGGCATACTCACCCCCTCGGCCAGACCTTGCACGTGCTGGCGGGCCAAGGGCTGGTCGGCCTGCGCGGCGAGGCACCCCGCCTGATCCGCCCCGGCGACACGGTGTGGATTCCGCCGGGCGAGGAACACTGGCACGGTGCTGGGCCCGAGACGATGATGAGCCATCTGGCGATCCAGGAGGCGCTGGACGGCCGCGTGGCGGACTGGCTGGAACACGTGAGCGACGTGGACTACGGACGATTGCCCGTTTGACCGGAGCGTCGACCGGGCTCTCACCCCCGCCCGTGGGCCGCCTCGAAATCGGGGCGCGGGTTGATCGGCACGATGCCGTGGGGATTGATCCCGCGATGGCTGCGGTAATAGTGGCGCGTGATATGGTCGAAATCCACGGTCTGCCGCACCCCGGGCCATTGATACAGTTCGCGCAGATAACCCCAGAGATTGTCGAAATCCATGATCCGGTTGCGGTTGCACTTGAAATGGGTGTGATAGACCAGATCGAAACGCACGAGGGTGGTGAAAAGTCGCCAGTCTGCCTCGGTGGTTCTGTCGCCCATCAGATAGCGGTTTTCCGACAGCCGGTCCTCCAGCCAGTCGAGACTGTCGAAAAGCGGCTGGACGGCCTCGTCATAGGCCTCTTGGGTTGTGGCGAAGCCGGCCTTGTAGACGCCGTTGTTGACCGTGTCGTAGACGCGCGCATTCACCTCCTCGATCCGGTCGCGCAACTCTTCCGGCCAGAAGTCCTCTGAATTGCCTGTGATCCCGTCGAAGGCGGAATTGAGCATGCGGATGATCTCGGCGCTTTCGTTCGACACAATCGTCTCGCGCTTTCTGTCCCATAGTACCGGCACGGTGACCGGCCCGGTGGCATGCGGGTCTGCCTTGACATACAGTTCGCGCAGATAGTCGGCTCCGTAGAGCGGATCGCCGGTGGCGCCGGGGTAGTCGTCGCTCAGCTTCCAGCCCTCGTCGCCCAGATCGGGATGCACCACAGACACGCCGATATGATCTTCCAGCCCTTTCAGCACCCGGAAGATCAGCGTGCGGTGCGCCCATGGGCAGGCGTAGGAAACATAGAGATGGTACCGCCCGCTCTCGGCCTCGAACCCGCCCTCGCCTGACGGTCCGGGTGCCCCATCTACGGTGATCCAGTTGCGGAAGGCCGACGTCGCACGCTCGAACCTGCCGCCCTTCGAATCGCTGTTGTCCTTGTCTTTTGTCCAGACGCCATCGACCAGTTGACCCATTGGGAACCTCCTTTTGCAGGAAACACGTGGCCCGGCGGCGCGGTTCCGGCAAGCCCCCGGCGCGCGCAGGTCCGGTGCGGGGGCGCACATGTCGCATTCTGTGGCGCGGGGGGCGATTCTTGGTTTGCATGCGGCGGCGGCCGTTCCTATACAGGGGAAGACGATGCCCGGGCGCCGGGCCGGAAAGGTGTTTGAAGCACGGTCGACCCATACCGGGGGCCAGGCTTTATGTCGTCGATGATATCCTTTTCGCCGGGCCCGGCCGAGATGCGACCAGCCGAAAGGGGTTTTCCCATGAGATATGTCAGCCTGATCGCCGCGCTGTTTTCCGCAGGTGCGGCCCATGCCCATCCCGGCCATCTGGCCGAAGTGGCGGGCCACGGTCACTGGCTGGGGGCCGCGGCCATCGGCGCTGCCATTGCCATCGGTCTCTGGGCCGGTCTGAAGGGCCGGAAGCCGGCGGCGGACGAGGCCGAGGCCGAGGCCGAAAACGCCGAGGCCGAGGGGCAGGAGGCCTGAATTCCGTGACAAAGACAGGCGTGATGATCTGCGGCCACGGCTCGCGCAGCCAGGCCGCGGTGGACGAGTTCGCGGTGCTGGCCGAGAAACTGCCCGCCCTGCTGCCCCCCGACTGGGAGATGGAATACGGCTATCTGGAGTTCGCCAACCCGGTCATCCGCGACGGGCTGGACAGGCTGCGTGAGAAGGGCTGCGAACGCATCCTCGCCGTGCCGGGCATGCTCTTTGCCGCGATGCATTCCAAGAACGA
>JAUIBJ010000513.1 GCA_030428025.1 Alphaproteobacteria bacterium | reverse complement strand
GTCTCGGGCGAACATGTACGAATACAGCGATGCCGGGCAGGACGACCTGAACGCCGCGCTGGCCTCGACGCGCAACCGGGCGCCCAACCGCGCCTATTCGCTCTATCAGGTCCGCAATGTGGACGTGGTGCGCAACCAGGTGCCGGTGGTCTCGCTCGATGCGATCAATTTCGCCACCAACTCCGCGGCCATCCAGCCGCGCGAGGCCGAGGAACTGGCCGCGCTGGGGCAGGCGATGCGCGAGGCGATCGACCGCAACCCGCAGCAGATCTTCCTGATCGAGGGCCATACCGACACCGTGGGCAGCGCCGCCTACAACCTCGCCCTGTCGGATCGGCGGGCCGAATCGGTGGCACTGGCGCTGACCGAGTATTTCGACGTCCCGCCCGCGAACATGGTGATCCAGGGTTATGGCGAGACCGATCTGAAGGTGCGCCAGCGCGGCGATATCCGCGCCAACCGGCGCGCCGCGGTGCGCAACATCACGCCGCTTCTGAACAGCGGTACCTGACCGGCCCCACGTCCGCCACTCACGGAGGGCCACCCCGCGCCGCGGCCGAGCGATCGGCCGCGGCGTTTTTTTGCGGCCGCGGCCTGCGGCAGATTGACGTGGATCAATGCATCTGCCTCCGGTGTCATTATATTCATCATCGTGAATATGAAATGAGGACACCACCATGCCACTCAACTGGAAAACCGGCGGGCTTCTGCTGGGGCTCGTCTTCTTCGCGGCGGTGCTGCTGGTCAAGCCCATCGGGGTCTCGACGCAGTTCGTCATCTTCGACGCGATCGTGGCCGACGCGGTCAGCCCGGATCTGATCACCCAGACCGACGACGGCTATGCCTCGACCAATGCCTATCTGGACAAATCCGGCGGGAAATACGCCAAGAATGCCGCCAATCCGTTCAACTACAGCTTCGTCTTCGTTCTGGCCCTGATGGCCGGCGCGGCCGGCTCGGCGCTCTTGCGCGGCGGGGTGGGGCGCGACGAACGCCGCCTGCCCGCGATCTGGCAGGCCAATTACGGCAATACCCCGGTCATGCGCTACGCGGTGGCCTTTCTCGCCGGCTTCGTCGTGCTTTACGGCGCGCGGCTGGCGGGCGGCTGCACCTCGGGGCACATGATGTCGGGCATGATGCAGACCGCGCTGTCGGGCTACATCTTCGCCGCGGGCGCCTTTGCCGCCGCAATCCCCGTTGCCATGATGATGTACCGGAAGGAGGGCTGAGCCATGACCACCATCATTCTTGCCATCGTGATCGGTGCGGCCTTCGGCGCCGTGCTCGACCGGATCGGGGCCGCCGATCCCAACTGGATCGGGCGGATGCTGTCGCTGAAGCATCTGCACCTGATGAAAACCATCCTTCTGGCCATCGGCACGGGATCCGTCCTGATGTTCGCGGGCCAGATGGCGGGGCTTGTGGACGTGGGCCACATGAGCGTGAAGGCGGCCTATGTGGGCGTCTTCATCGGCGGGCTGCTCCTGGGCGCCGGCTGGGCCGCGGCGGGCTATTGCCCCGGCACCGGTCTGGCCGCGGCCGCCTCGGGGCGGCGGGATGCGCTGTTCTTCGTCGCCGGCGGCCTTCTGGGCGCGGCGGCCTATATGGTCACCTATCCGGCCTGGGTCGCCACGGGTCTGCTGGAGGGCGCCAAGCTGACGCTCGGGACCGTGCCGGGGGCGGGCGTTGACGGGTTGATCGGTCTCAGGGGCGACATCCTCGGTATCGTCATGGGGCTGGCCTTCGTCGCCGTGGCCTTCGCGCTGCCCGAACGCCCGATGGGCAAACCGGCGCCGGTCGCGGCCGAGTAGGGCCCCGAGCACATGTCAAATAGGGCCGCGCCTTCCGGGGCGCGGCCTTTTTTCCGTTTGTACCGTCCCGCCGCCCGCCCCATATTGGCCGCGGAAGGGAGGCCCCCCAAATGGATCGCTTCGACAAGATTCCCGAAACCGCGCTGGCCTGGCACCGCGAGGGCAAGGGCGCCGCGCTGGCCACGGTCGTGCAGACATGGGGCAGCGCGCCCCGCCGTGTGGGCAGCCAGCTGGCGATTTCCGGCGCGGGCGAGATCGAGGGCTCGGTCTCGGGCGGCTGCGTGGAAGGCGCGGTGGTGGCCGAGGCGCTGGACGCCATCGAGACGGGAAAGCCGGTGATGCTGGAATATGGCGTCAGCGACGGCGATGCCTTCGCCGTGGGGCTGGCCTGCGGCGGCACCATCCGCATTCTGGTCGAGCCCATCGGCCCGGTCATGCCCGTGGAATTGCTGGAGGATCTGGTGCTGGCGCGCGAATCGCGCGTGCCCGTGGCCTATGTGACCGGGCTGGAGGCCAAGCGGCGGCTGGAGAAGACTGGCCATGCCGACCGTTTCCGGCTGGACCGTTCGGGTTTCGAGGAGGATGGCGAGACCTTCGTGGCCATCCACAACCCGCCCTTGCGGCTGATCGTTGTGGGGGCGGTGCATATCGCCCAGGCGCTGGTGCCGATGGCGCGGATCGCGGGCTATGACCCGCTGATCGTCGACCCGCGCGAGAGCTTTGCCAGCGAGGCACGTTTTCCGGGCGAGACCATCCTGCACGACTGGCCCGACGAGGGGGTGCGCGCTTTCGGCCTCGATATGCGCACCGCGCTGGTGCTTCTGACCCACGACCCCAAGCTCGACGATCCGGCGCTGGAAGAGGCGTTGACATCCGAGGTCTTCTATATCGGCGCGTTGGGCTCCACCCGCACCCATGCCAAGCGCGTGGAGCGGATGAAGGAGCGCGGCCTCACGGATGAACAGATCGCCCGCATCCACGGGCCCATCGGGCTCGATATCGGGGCGGCGGGACCGGCGGAGATCGCTTTGTCGATCCTCGCCGAGATGACGCGGGTGCTGAGGCGCGGCGCATGAGATTCGGGCCTGTCCCGGTCGATGACGCGCTCGGGGCCATGCTGGCTCATTCGTTGAAACTGCCCGAGGGTCGGCTGCGCAAGGGGCATGTGCTGACCCCGGAGAACCTTGATGCACTGCGCGAAGCCGGCATCGCCGAGGTGACGGTCGCCCGGCCCGACCCGGACGATCTGGCGGAAAACGAGGCGGCCGCGGCGCTGGCGCGTGCGCTGCATGACGGCGCGCCGGGCCTGCATGTCAGCGCGCCCTTCACCGGCAGGGTCAATCTGGTGGCCGAGGGCCCCGGGGTGGTGCTGATCGAGGCGGAGAAGATACATGCCGCCAATGCGGTCGATCCGATGATCACAGTGGCCACCGTGCCGCCCTATCGCCAGATCCATCCCGGCGGCATGGTGGCCACGGTCAAGATCATCGCCTATGCGGTGCCGCGCGACGCGGTGGCGCGGGCGGCAGAGGCGGCGCGCGGGGCGATCCGGCTGGCCGCGCCTGCCCATGCCACCGCCACGCTGATCGTTACCGACATTCCCGGCGGGCCGGGGCTGAAGGGAACCGACGCGATCGAAACGCGGCTGACCGGGCTCGGCATGCGCTTGGCCGAAACCCTGACCGTGCCTCATGAGGAAGCGGCGCTGGCCCGCGCCATCGCCGGGGCGGTGGGCGATATCGTGCTGATTCTCAC
>JAUIBJ010000512.1 GCA_030428025.1 Alphaproteobacteria bacterium | reverse complement strand
ACGGCCATGGCCTACCGCACAATCCCTTCAACGCGATCATCACGCCGCGCCCCATCGGCTGGATCTCCTCTCGCGGCGCGTCCGGGGACAACCTCGCCCCCTATTCCTTCTTCAACGGCGTGGCCTACACCCCGCCGCAGGTCATGTTCGCCTCGACGGGCCGCAAGGACAGCCTGACAAATATCGAGGAAACCCGCGTCTTTGCCGTCAACATCGTCGAATATGCCGCGCGCGCGGCGATGAACCTGACCTCGGGCAGCTATCCCCCCGGCACCGACGAATTCACCCTTGCGGGGGTGGAGCGCACGGAATGCGAGACCATCCCCTGCCCGCGCGTGAAGGATGCCCCCGCCGTGCTCGAATGCAAGGTGACGCAGATCGTCCGGCTTCTGGGCAAGGACAACCACCTGATCATCGGCGAGGTCACGGGCATCCACCTGCGCGACGATTGCGTCGTGGATGGCCGCTTCGACGTCCTGAAGTTCCAACCCCTCGCCCGCGGCGGCTATCGCGACTATTCGGTGGTGACAGAGATCTTCGAGATGCTGCGCCCGGGGCAGGAGTAGCCCGCTTGCAACCGGCAAAGCGGGCGGGACGCCGCCCTGCCCACTCGGCTCTTTCCCTCGCCCTGCCCTGCGCTTAGCCTCGCCCTCACGCAAAAGGAGAATCCCATGGCGGAACCCGTGATCGGCATCATCGGCGGCTCTGGCGTCTACCAGATCGAGGGGCTGGAGGAGGCGCGCTGGCAGGCTGTCGAAACGCCCTGGGGCGCGCCGTCGGACCAGATCCTGACCGGGCGGCTCGACGGCATCCGCATGGCCTTCCTGCCCCGCCACGGGCGCGGCCATGTTCATTCGCCGACGACCGTCCCCTACCGCGCCAATATCGACGCGCTGAAGCGGCTCGGCGTGACCGATGTCATCGCCGTCTCGGCCTGCGGGTCGTTCCGCGAGGATATGGCGCCGGGCGATTTCGTCGTGGTCGATCAATATATCGACCGCACCATCGCGCGCGAGAAATCCTTCTTCGGCACCGGCTGCGTCGCCCATGTCAGCCTCGCCCACCCGACCTGCCCCCGCCTCTCGGCGGCCTGCGTGGCGGCGGCAGAGGCCGAGGGCATTCGGGTGCACGATACTGGCACCTACCTCGCCATGGAGGGGCCGCAATTCTCCACCTTGGCCGAAAGCCGCATGTACCGCGATGTCTGGCAGGCCGACGTCATCGGCATGACCGGCATGCCCGAGGCCAAGCTCGCCCGCGAGGCTGAGCTCTGTTACGCCTCGGTCGCGATGGTGACGGATTACGACTGCTGGCACCCCGACCACGACGCGGTGGACGTGGCGCAGGTCATCGCGACGCTGACGGGCAATTCCGCCAATGCCCGCGCGCTCGTCAAACGCCTCCCCGCCTTCCTCCGCGACCGGCCCGAAACCTGCCCCCACACCTGCGACCGCGCCCTCGACCACGCGATCATGACAGCCCCGGAAAAACGCGAGCCTTCGCTGGTGGCAAGGCTGGATGCGGTGGCCGGACGGGTGCTCGGGGCCTGAGCCCACACAAGCCTTGCGCGAGCCGACATTCCCCCGCAATCTGAAAACGGGTGAAGGGAGAACGGCATGGCGCGGCTCAGAACACTTGCCGAGTGGGAGGCACTGAAGGGCGAAGTGGCGCTGACGGAGCCCGAGCGCTATTTGATCGAGTGCTGCCGCGAGGGGCGGCCATGTAGACTCGGCGATGGCAGCCGCCCCGAAGGCCCGCACCCGGACCGCAATATCCGTGCCGAATTGCTGCGCTACCTAATCTTGGGGGGGTGCGAGAAATGCAAGTTGGATGAATGGGGTGTTCGACTCATGGGAGCCTTTGTCAAAGGCCGTCTTGACGTCAGCTTCGCGCGAGCGACCGGCGGAACTGCACTTGTTCGCTGCCGGTTTGACAATCCTGTTCAGGCATTGGAAAGCCGGTTCCAGTTTCTAAACCTTTCCGGCAGTTGGCTACCCGGCCTCAATGCTCAGGGCACTAATGTGTCAAGTTCCGTCCGCCTTTCCAATGGCTTCGTCGCAATGGGCAAGGTGAGTCTTTCGGGTGCAAAGATCGGTGGACAACTCGCATGTGTCAGAAGCACTTTCGAAAATGATGGCGCAGATGCCCTTAATGCGCAGGGTATAGAGGTCGCCGGTTCTGTCTTCTTCCGCGACGGTTTCGTTTCAAGGGGATTGGTTCGCCTGTCAAGCGCAAAGATCGGCGGACAATTCGCGTGCCGCGAGGGGACGTTTTCTAACTCGCGTGGTGATGCATTGAATGCCGCCAGAATGCACGTGACGGGGCAATTTTTCTGGAGAGATAACACAGTTGAATCGGGTCGTGTCATCCTTGCTGCCGCGCATGTTGGCGATCTGGTCGACAAAATGAATAGCTGGCCAGACGGAGGGCGGCTCATTCTCGATGGTTTTTCCTATGACAGGATCGGTGACGCACCAACCGACGCAAAAACTCGGCTTAAATGGCTCCGCAAGGGAGACCGCTGGGGCGGCGAATTCTTCCCGCAACCCTATAACCAACTTGCCAAAGTTCTGCGTGAGATGGGCCACGACCGTGCCGCGCGGGCAGTGCGGATCAAGCAGGAGCAACTTGTCCGCCAGCATATCCGCGACACCTCTCGCATCGTTCCGAACGGCAACGTCGGCGTTGCGTTCAAAAGCCTCTGGGCAGATGGCCGCAATCTCATCCGATGGGTCTGGGACACCGTCCTGCGCGGGATCACCGGCTATGGCCACGCGCCGGTGCGAAGTGTGATCGCGCTGGGTGTGTTGTTCCTGATCGCAACCTTCCTCTCCAACCGCGCATGGAACGAGGGCAGCTTCGCCCCGAATTCCGGTCCCATCCTCGTCTCATCGGGCTGGACCGATCTGGCCGATGACACATCCATCCAGAACCCTGCTGAAGCATGGTCCGCCGACAATGCGCCGGGACAGGATTGGGAGACGTTCAACCGCTATGCCTATGGCTTCGACGTGGTGGTCCCGATCCTGACGCTGGGACAGACGGAGGCATGGGCGCCCTCGACCACGCGAGAGTGGTGGGGGCGACAACTCTGGTGGGCGCGCTGGGTGCTCTCGTCGCTCGGCTGGATCGTCACCGCCCTCGGTGCCGCCGCTATCACCGGCATCATCCGGAGGGACTAGCGGCCATACGGCCTGCCATACGCGTGCCATACGTTTTGCCGACAGAAAGCCGACGCTTCGCCGATGCCGTTTCCCGTGCTACGAGGGGGCGTTTCTGACAGCGCCGGGGCCGCCATGAGAAAGACCGTCAAGGACTATATCCGCACCATCGCCGACTTCCCGCATGAGGGGATCATGTTCCGCGATGTGACCACGCTTTTCGCCGATGCCCGTGGCTTCCGCATGGCGATCGACCAGCTTTTGCACCCCTATGCGGGCGAGGCGATCGACAAGGTCGTGGGGCTGGAGGCGCGGGGCTTCATCCTTGGCGGGGCCATCGCGCACCAGCTCTCCGTGGGGTTTGTACCCATCCGCAAGAAGGGCAAGCTGCCCGGCGCCGTGATCT
>JAUIBJ010000511.1 GCA_030428025.1 Alphaproteobacteria bacterium | reverse complement strand
TCACCAGATCGTCGCGCCCAGGGATGGGGTGGACCGTAAAGCGGACCTTGGGCCGCGAGGAGGTGCCGAAGGTTTCGATGTCGAAGGCATGGAGCGCTGAGGTGCGCGCGCCGGTATCGACCTTTGCGCGCAGGGCCGGCACGCCGAGGTCCGGCAAGCTGATCCATTCCTCCCACCCGAATTGCAGTGTTTCCGGCTCTTCGGGCTGGTCGGTCATGGGGTCGCTCCTTGTCAGTGCGTCGGAATTGTCCGATACGGTGCTTTCCGAACGTATGGGTTACCGATGACAGCATTATTTAGCTTCGAACTCAAGGCTGGCGACGGTGCGGCGCGGACGGGGGCGATTTCCACGCCGCGCGGCGAGGTGCGGACGCCGGCCTTCATGCCGGTGGGCACGGCCGGCACGGTGAAGGCCATGCTGCCCGAAAGCGTGCGGGCGACCGGGGCGGATATCCTGCTGGGCAACACCTATCACCTGATGCTGCGCCCGGGTGCCGAGCGGGTCGCGAGGCTGGGCGGGCTGCACGCGTTCATGAACTGGGACCGGCCGATCCTGACGGATTCGGGGGGGTTTCAGGTGATGAGCCTTGCGGGCCTCAGGAAGCTGACCGAGGAGGGGGTGGCCTTCAAGAGCCATATTGACGGCTCGAAACACATGCTCACACCCGAACGGTCGATGGAGATCCAGCGGCTTCTGGGCTCTGACATCGTGATGTGTTTCGACGAATGCCCGGCGCTGCCCGCGAGCGAGCAGGCGGTGGCCGAGAGCATGGCCCTGTCGATGCGGTGGGCGAAACGGTCGAAGGAGGCGTTCGGCGAGCGGCCGGGCCATGCGCTGTTCGGTATTCAGCAGGGCGGGGTGACGCGGGAGTTGCGCTCTGAGAGCGCCGAGAAGCTGAAGGAAATCGGTTTCGATGGCTACGCCGTGGGCGGGCTTGCCGTGGGCGAGGGGCAGGAGGCGATGTTCGGCGTTCTCGACTACGCCCCGGCGATGCTGCCCGAGGACAAGCCGCGCTATCTGATGGGGGTGGGCAAGCCTGACGACATCGTCGGTGCCGTCAAGCGCGGGATCGACATGATGGATTGCGTGCTGCCCTCTCGTTCGGGACGCACCGGTCAGGCCTGGACGCGTCGGGGCCAGGTCAACATCAAGAACGCGCGCCACATGGACGACCCGCGCCCGCTGGACGAGGCCTGCACCTGTCCCGCCTGCCGCAGCTATTCCCGCGCCTATCTGCACCATGTCTTCCGCAGCCAGGAAATCATCAGCTCGATGCTTCTGACATGGCACAATCTGCATTATTATCAGGAGCTTATGGCGGGAATGCGCGCGGCCATCGCCGAGGGGTGGTTTGCGGCATGGGAGGCGGAATTTCACGCAACACGCGCGGAAGGCGACATCGAGCCGCTTTGACCTCTGCGCCGTGGTAACCCAAAGGGGATTTGCCGCTTGCCCCTCCGGGCCGGCCAAGGCATTGTTGCGGGCAGCGTGGTTGAAACGGGGACGCGAAGCCCCAAATTAACCCTCTGGAAACGGAGACGGACGGGGCTGCCGATGATCGGGGCCGGAGCCGTCTTGCCAAGAACAGGACAACGAGCATGCAAGACCCTCTCAACACATCCTATCCGGTGCTGCCGCTGCGCGATATCGTGGTGTTCCCCCACATGATCGTGCCGCTTTTCGTGGGCCGCGAGAAATCGGTCCGCGCGCTGGAAGAGGTCATGCAGGACGACAAGCAGATCCTGCTGTCGAGCCAGATCGACCCGAGCGAGGACGACCCCGCCGCCGAGGGCATCTATCGTGCCGGCGTGCTGGCCAATGTCCTCCAGCTTCTCAAGCTGCCCGATGGCACGGTCAAGGTGCTGGTCGAGGGCGTGAGCCGGGTGCGGATCGCCGAATATCTGGACAATCCCGATTTCTTCGAGGCCCGCGCGGAATACCTCAACGAGATGCCGGGCGACGCGGCCACCATCACCGCGCTTCTGCGCACCGTGACGGACGAGTTCGCGCGCTACGCCAAGGTCAAGAAGAACATCCCCGAAGAGGCGCTGGCGGCCGTGGCCGAAAGCGAGGAGCCCTCGAAACTGGCCGATCTGGTGGCCGGACATCTGGGCATCGAGGTGGCCCAGAAGCAGGATCTTCTGGAAACGCTCAGCGTGAGCGAGCGGCTGGAGAAGGTCTATGGCCTGATGCAGGGTGAAATGAGCGTTCTGCAGGTCGAGAAGAAGATCAAGACCCGCGTCAAGAGCCAGATGGAGCGCACGCAGCGCGAATATTATCTGAATGAGCAGATGAAGGCCATTCAGAAGGAGCTGGGCGACGGCGAGGACGGCGAAGGCGAGATTGCCGAGCTGGAAGAGAAGATCGCCGAGACCAAGCTGTCGAAAGAGGCGCGCGAGAAGGCCGAGGGCGAACTCAAGAAGCTCAAGAACATGAGCCCGATGAGCGCCGAGGCCACGGTGGTGCGCAACTATCTCGACTGGATGCTGAGCATTCCGTGGGGCACCAAGAGCCGGGTCAAGAAGGACCTTGGCCGGGCCCAGAAGATCCTCGACACCGATCATTACGGGCTGGAGAAGGTCAAGGAGCGGATCGTCGAATATCTGGCGGTGCAGCAGCGCTCGAAAAAGCTGAAAGGGCCGATCCTGTGCCTCGTGGGCCCGCCGGGCGTGGGCAAGACCAGCCTGGGCGAATCCGTGGCCCGCGCCACGGGACGCGAGTTCATCCGTATCAGCCTTGGCGGCGTGCGGGATGAAAGCGAGATCCGCGGCCACCGCCGGACCTATATCGGCTCGATGCCGGGCAAGATCGTCCAGGCGCTGAAGAAGGCCAAGACGACGAACCCGCTCATCCTCCTGGACGAGATCGACAAGATGGGTCAGGATTTCCGCGGCGACCCCGCCAGCGCCATGCTGGAGGTGCTCGACCCCGAGCAGAACGCGACCTTCGTCGATCACTATCTCGAGGTGGAATACGACCTGTCGAACGTCATGTTCCTGACCACGGCGAACAGCTACACCATGCCCGAGCCGCTGAAGGACCGGATGGAGATCATTCCGCTGGCGGGCTACACCGAGGACGAGAAGCGCGAGATCGCCAAGCAGCATCTGATCCCCAAGCAGGTCAAGAACCACGGCCTGAAACAGAAGGAATTCGAGCTGACCGAGGCGGCGCTGACCGACATCATCCGCTACTATACCCGCGAGGCGGGGGTGCGGAACCTCGAGCGCGAGATCGCCAAGGTGGCGCGGAAAGCGGTAACCCGGATCATCCGCAAGGAGGCCGACAGCATCACCGTGACGCCGGACAATCTGGACGATTTCCTCGGCGTGCGGAAGTTCAAGTTCGGCCTGGCCGAGGAGCGTGACCAGATCGGTGTGGTCACCGGGCTTGCCTATACATCGGTGGGCGGCGAGCTTCTGAACATCGAGGCGCTACGTCTTCCGGGCAAGGGCCGGATGAAGACCACCGGCACGCTGGGTGACGTGATGAAGGAATCGATCGACGCGGCCTCTTCCTATGTTCGCTCGATCGCGCCCGAGATCGGCGTCAAGCCGCCGCAGTTCGA
>JAUIBJ010000510.1 GCA_030428025.1 Alphaproteobacteria bacterium | reverse complement strand
TCCGGCGCAGGACGGGGCGAGAAGTGGTCGAGATCCACGCCAGACCCCGGGGACATGGCAACCTGATGCGGGCGGACGAGCCCGCGTTCGAGGAACAAGCCGCGATCGGCTGCGTTCTGGAAAATGACGACGGGGCAGCGGCGGAACGCCAGGCGGTAAAGCGTTTGCGCGATCCTCTGAAGGGTCGAGCCGGACAGGAACGCCGTGCCAAGGCCCGTCACGGTCGGGATGAACGGAATGCCCAGCGTGCGCGCGGCCAGGGCGCCGTAGAGGTTGTTCTTGATGGTGAAGCCAAGGACGGCATCCGGGCGCAGCGCCTTCAGGTGCCGGCGCACGGACCAAAGCAGCGCCGCCTCGCCGAACACCGACAGTCCCTTGGCGTTCATCTCAAGGTGCCGGGTGTCGCAGCCCAGCAGGGAGAGTTTCTCGGTCGTGTGGTCGTCGGGGGCCAGCACGGTCACGTGATAGCCCTTCGCGATCAGGGCGGACACCAACCCGCGCCGGAAATTGTAGACGTTCCAGGAGGTGTTGACGGTCATCACTATATGGCCGCGCGCCTGCACGCCCATCGCTTCGCAGGCATGAGTCATTGCCAGAACTGGATCTGGTACGGAATCCACCAACGAGAGTTGTTGGCGAATACAAGCCACGTAAACAAAACGAGAGCGTAGTATCCAATTATCAGAATGACAAATGACTGATTCTTTCTTCCGAACTTCCCCATTACGTCTGGAAGATGTGAAAAGACCACCAACTGAAGCGGAATAAGGTAAAGCCCCATGCGATCCAGAGCGGTACTCATGGGCAGAGTGAAATACGCGACAAATGACGCCAATGCCAGAATCGAGAACAATCTCCAGAGTTTGAACTCGCCCTCTGGCATGACAAAGGATTTTCGATATATCATGAACAACGCCGCAGGCATGACGTTCATTGCAAGTCTGATCAATGCGCCCGCCGAAGCGATATTCTCGTCTTGATAGGTCGCTACAAGCCCCGCTGCGGCCTCTGATAGCAGAACCTCGTAGGCCAAGCCCGCTGTCACCAGCACAAGACCTCCGATGAAGAACCTGTTCTTGGCGATGGTGAAGGCCGCAAGCGGGATCAGAAGGACGGCGGACTTGTGAAAGGTCGCGCCGATCACGACCCAGAGCACGAAGAAGAAGACATTCTTTCGGCCTAGGGCCACCAGGCCCATCATAGCAAAGCCCAGCGCGACAGCCTGCCGTGTATAGCCCATCGCCACGACGGTCACCATGTACGGCATGGCCACCGCGAGTGCGAGCCATGGGCGCGGAAGCGACCGGCAGAAGACGACAAGCCCGGCCGCGAAGAAGAAGCCCGAGATGGCGTTGACGCCGGCAATGCCCCAGCCGTTTCGGACGGCTAGGACGTTCAGGATCCAGTAACCGGGATCGTCCTGAAACAGGGCGCTGAAGTAATCCAGTCGCTCTGCAAAATAGAGGAACCTGAAATAATTGCTCCAATCCCCACCAACGTCATAGCGCCAGCCGATGATCACGGTCAGAAAGATCAGCACCGCGAACCAGGACGCGTCGATCTTGACCGAGCGCGTGCCGTCGCGGCGCAGGCGCCAGCGCGGGTTGCCCTCGATCGCCAGCATGGCCGGGAGCAGGAAGAAGAGCCAGTAGGGGAGCATGTTCGGCGTCGGTGGGGGGATCAGGAACCGGTTGGAGTTTTCCTGACAATGCCACAGCCAGAGCGGGTGGCCAACGGGATTGGCCGGGGATCAGGCCGCGGACGCGGAACCGTGATCGAACGTGTCGCGATATTGCGCGACCCAGGCCAGCAGCATCACCAGCGTCCAGAGAAGCTGGCCGTTGTTGCGGCGGCCCGATTGATGCGTTTGCCAAAGCGCTCGGGCGGCGGCGGCATCGACGGGAAGCGTCGCGAAAAGGCTGTCGTCGTCCAGAAGGCCCTGCGCCCAGTCGCGCAATCCACCGCGCAGCCAGCGGTCGAGCGGGATGGAAAAGCCCTGCTTGGGCCGCTCCATCAGCTCTTGCGGGACGTGGCGGTAAAGCAGCCGTCGCAAGGGCTGCTTCCCCTTGCCATCCACTATCTTGGCCTCGGGCGGCAGGGCCCAGGCGGCGGCGATCACGCGGGCGTCGAGGAAGGGCGCGCGGGTTTCCAGCGACACGGCCATTGCCGCGCGGTCGACCTTGACCAGGATGTCGCCGGGCAGGTAGCCGCGGCTGTCCATCGCCATCATCCATTCCGCGGGGCCAAGCGCCGCCAAGCTGTCGGGCAGGCCGGGTGGATCGGGAATACCCGCGTCCGCCACCAGCCGCGACCAGTCCGGCGCACGCGTGAAATGACGGTAAAGGTCCGCCACGCCATCGGCCTTTGCTAGGACCGGACCCAGCGACACCGCCTTGTCGAGCGCCGTGACTGGCAGGCCAAGGCGACGCGAGACGCGGCGCAGAACCGCGTCCTCTGCCGTCACCAGCGGGCCAAGGGCAGCCGCGGCCCGTCCCATCGGCGCACGCAGGGCGCGCGGCACCCGCCCCACGCGGCGCATGAGGCCCGGTCCCAGGATGTGGCGGTTGTAGCCGCCGAACACCTCGTCCCCGCCATCGCCGGTCAAGACAACCGTCACCCCGCCGCGCGCCTCTCGGCACAACAGCGCCGTAGGGATCTGCGAGGAATCGGCGAAAGGTTCATCGTAGATCGCGGGCAGCGCGGGCACGATCGCCAGCGCGTCGTCTTCCGACAGGATGAACTCTGTATGGTCCGTCTTCAGGTGGGCGGCGACCGCGGCGGCGTGGGGCGCCTCATTGAACCGCGCCTCGGTGAAGCCGATGGAGAAGGTGTACACGGGCCGGTCGCTATGGGCCTGCATCAGCGCCGCGATCAGGGACGAGTCGATGCCGCCCGACAGGAAGCAGCCCAGCGGCACGTCGCTGATCATCTGCTCGGCCACGACCCGGGACAGGGTTTCCTCGAACCGCGCCTGCCCGTCGGGGTCCCGGTGCGCGATGGCCTCCGCCGCGATCCGGTCGAAGCTCTGGTAGGGCTCTGTCCGCGGATCAGCGCCGGGGCCGGTCAGCGTGACGATGGTGCCGGGCGGGACCTTCTGCACACCCTCGAAGACGCAGAACTCCTCGGGCACATAGCCGTAGGCGATGTAGCTGCGCAGCGCCTCAGGCGACAGGCGCGGGCGAAAGCCCGGAAACGCGTGCAGCGCCTTGAGCTCTGACCCGAAGGCCCAACCGGCGCCAGTGCGCGCGAGGTAAAGCGGCTTTTCCCCCATGCGGTCGCGCGAAAGGTGAAGCACGCGCGCCTCACGGTCCCAGAGCGCTAGGGCGAACATGCCCTGCGCCGCCCGCAGTGCGGCGGGCAGCCCATCGGCATCGATCAGCGCCAGAAGCGTTTCAGTGTCGGAATGGCCGCGCCAGCCGGGCGCCCTGCCCCGCGCGGCCAGGTCGTCACGCAGGCCGAGGTGGTTGTAGATCTCGCCGTTGAAGGCGACCACGTAGCGGCCCGAGGCAGAGGCCATCGGCTGCGCCCCCGCAGGCGACAGGTCTAGGATGGAAAGCCGCCGATGGCCCAGCGC
>JAUIBJ010000010.1 GCA_030428025.1 Alphaproteobacteria bacterium | reverse complement strand
CCCGAAACATACATCGGCATCAACCTGCGCGGCGTCGGCGTGATCATCTTCCTGCTGTTCACCATCATCGTCGGCTGGGTGGCCAAGGGGCTCATCGGCAAGTCGCTGATAGGGTTCGCCGAATCCCTTGTCGACCGGATGCCGGTGGTCCGCTCGATCTATTCCGGCGTGAAACAGATCGCCGAGACGGTCTTCGCCCAGAGCGAGCGCAGCTTCGAAAAGGCCTGCCTGATCCAGTATCCGCGCAAGGGCATCTGGGCCATCGGCTTCATCTCGACCACAGCCAAGGGCGAGGTAAGCCAGAAGGCCGAGACCGGCGGCGAACTACTGTCGATCTTCGTGCCGACCACTCCCAACCCCACCAGCGGCTTTCTGCTGTTCTTCCCCCGCGAGGACGTGATCGAACTGGACATGACCATCGAGGACGCGGCCAAGCTGGTGATCTCGGCCGGTCTGGTCTATCCGGGCCAATCCAAGAACGGCGCGGACGAAGAGAAACGCCCCCGCGCCTGATCCCTCACGCCCTGCCCGTCTCCCGCTTCTTTCTGGTCGAAAATACCCCGCGGAGCGCGATGCCCCGCTCGCCCGCTCGAATCGCAACAGCGATCCGAAACCCCGGGCTCAGAGCGCGGTCCAGCCGCCGTCGATGCTGATCGTCGTGCCTGTCACCTGTGCGGCCGCCTCGGAACAGAGGTAAAGCGCCGTACCGCCGATCTGCTCGACCGTGGCAAATTCCTTCGAGGGCTGGCGCTGAAGCATCACATTGCGGATCACCTCCTCGCGGCCCATCCCGTATTCCTTCATCGTGTCGGGGATCTGCGCTTCGACCAGCGGCGTCAGCACATAGCCCGGGCAGATCGCGTTGGCGGTGATCGGCTCTTCCGCCGTCTCCAGAGCGGTGACCTTGGTGAGCCCCACCACCCCGTGCTTGGCCGCCACATAGGCCGCCTTGTAGGGGCTCGCCGTCAGCCCGTGGGCCGAGGCGATGTTGATCACCCGGCCCCAGCCGCGGTCGCGCATCCCCGGCAGGGCGGCCGCCGTCGTGTGGAAGGCCGAGGAGAGGTTGATCGCGAGGATCGCATCCCATTTCTCCACCGGAAATTCGGGGATCGGCGCTACATGCTGGATGCCCGCGTTGTTCACGAGGATGTCGCAGCCCCCTGCCCGGTCGACCAGCGCGCGGCACTCCTCGGCCTTCGACATGTCGGCCTGGATATAGCGCGCAGCGATGCCGAACTCCCGAGCCAGCCCGTCGGCAAGCGCGTGATCCTCCTCGCGGTCGGTGAAGGAGTTGAGAACCACCGCCGCGCCCGCGCGGGCCAGTTCGCGCGCCACACCCAGCCCGATGCCCGAATTCGAGCCTGTCACGATGGCCGTCTTGCCGGAAATCGACATCCCTTGATCCTCCTCATGTCGTCGTCTCGCAAAGAGTGCCATGCTGCACCCGCAGAATAAACGCGATAATGCACTTGAGAGCCGGAATTCATGGATTTGTCGAATTCGGCATGTTTAAGGGGCCGGACTCAAGGCGACGAATAGGAAAGGGAAAAGATGACCGACAAGACGGAACTGGAGGGCGCACCCGACTGGCTGGCCGCGGAACTGGCCGACACGCTGGACGAGGATCTGGAACTGGAGATGTCGGAGCCGGCCCTGTCGCTGGAAGTCCGCCGGATCTATCGCGAGGCGCACCCGCCCACGCTCGAGCGCAAGGACTATTTCGTCAAGCTGCTGACGCTTCAGGCGGAACTGATCAAGCTGCAGGACTGGGTGCAGGCCACGGGAGAGAAGATCGTTGTGATCTTCGAAGGGCGCGACAGCGCCGGCAAGGGCGGCGTGATCAAGCGCATCACCCAGCGGCTGAACCCCCGGGTGGTGCGCGTGGTCGCGCTCCCCGCCCCGTCAGACCGGGAAAAGACGCAGTGGTACTTCCAGCGTTACGTGCCACATCTGCCCGCGGGCGGCGAGATCGTGCTCTTCGACCGCTCCTGGTACAACCGTGCCGGGGTGGAACGGGTGATGGGCTTTGCCGACGACGGCCAGGTCGAGGATTTCTTCAACGACGTACCAGAATTCGAGCGCATGCTGGTCCGCTCGGGCATCCGGCTGGTGAAATACTGGTTCTCGATCACGGACGAGGAACAGCAGCTGCGATTCCTCATGCGCATCCACGACCCGATGAAACAATGGAAGCTCAGCCCAATGGACCTGCAGTCGCGCGTCCGCTGGGAACAATATACCAAGGCCAAGGAAGAGATGCTCGCGCGCACCAACATCCCAGAGGCGCCCTGGTACATCGTCGAGGGCAACGACAAGAAACGGGCACGGCTGAATTGCATCGACCATCTGCTCAGCATCATGCCCTACGAGCCGGTCGACCACGAGGACGTGAGCCTGCCGGACCGGGTTTACAATTCCGACTACGAACGCCGGGTTTTGCCGGACGAGCTTTATGTGCCGTCGAAATACTGATTCTGCCGGACGGGGCAGTCGGCGCGGCCCCGTCCCCGGGGCTTCGGCGCCCCATAAAAAAAACGCCGGCACGAAGCCGGCGTTAAGTTATTGAGGCAGGTTTCATACAGGCAAGAAACCTATCGAGCAGTAACCCCTTTATAAGCAATCCGGCGCCGCGATCCAAGCTAAAAGTTTGAATTTACGTGAATCCGCCTTTACGGTCCGACCCTGACAAACAAGGGCTGCGGGGAATTGTTGCCGGAATGAGACCAGTTTTTTTCGCGCACGCCCGGGCAGGATTGGCTGGAATCGCCCTTTTTGCGCTGGCCTCGGCTGCCCTTGCGGACCCCTCGCATGGCATAGCTATGTATGGTGACCCCGCCCTGCCCCCGGATTTTGTGTCTCTGCCCTATGCCAACCCCGACGCGCCCAAGGGCGGCCGGGTGGTCACGGGCAATGTCGGCGGCTTCGATACGCTCAATCCCTTTACCCTGAAGGGCGAGGCGCCCTGGCAGATCCGCCATCTGACGCATGAGGCGCTGATGGGCCGGTCCTGGGATGAACCGTTCTCGCTTTACGGGCTTTTGGCCGAATCGGTCGAGACCGGGCCGAATCGCGAGTGGGTGGAATTCACCCTGCGCGAGGAGGCGCGATTCTCCGATGGCAGCCCGGTCACCGTGGAGGATGTGATCTGGTCTTACGAGACCCTGGGCACGGAGGGTCACCCGCGCTACCGCGCCTTCTGGTCCAAGGTCGAACGGATAGAGGCGACGGGGCCGAACAGCGTGCGGCTGACCTTCAACACCGAGGACCGGGAACTGGCGCTGCTGGCGGGGCTGCGCCCGATTCTCAAGAAAGATCAGTGGGAAGATCGCGATTTCACCGCCGCCCGGCTCGAAGACGTGCCAATCGGCTCCGGCCCTTACGTGATCGAGGATTACGAGATCGGTCGCCACGTGACCCTGCGGCGCAACCCCGACTACTGGGGCCGCGCCCTGCCCTTCCGCCGCGGAACCAACAATTTCGACGAAATCCGGATCGAGTTCTACGGCGACAATACCGTCATGCAGGAGGCGTTCAAGGCGCAGGCGCTGTCTTACCTGAGGGAATTCAACGCCGAACGCTGGGCCACGCAATACGATTTCCCGGCGGTCGAGCGGGGCGATATCGTGCTGTCGGAAATCCCCCATTCCAAGCCCTCCGGCATGACCGGTTTCGTCTTCAACACGCGGCGCAAGCCGCTGGACGACTGGCGGGTGCGGGCCGCGCTGATCCACGCGTTCAATTTCGAATATGTCAACGACACGCTGACCGGCGGGCGGCAGCCGCGGATCACCTCCTATTTCTCCAATTCCGAACTGGCCATGCAACCGGGCCCCGCCGAAGGCCGGGTGCGGGAGTTGCTGGAGCCCTTCGCCCAGAGCCTGCCGCCCGGCGCGCTCGAAGGCTACGAACTGCCCCATAGCGACGGCACCAAGCGCAACCGGGGCAATATCCGCGAGGCGATGGCGCTTCTCAACGAGGCGGGCTGGACCGTGCGCGAGGGGGTGATGACCAATGCCGACGGCCAGCCGCTGGTGCTGGACGTGCTTCTGCGGCAGGACGCATTGCTGAGCCAGGTCAACACCTACATGCAGATCTACAAGCAGGCGCTGGAGCGGCTGGGGATCGAACTGCGCATCGAGACCATCGACAACGCCCAGTATCTGGCCCGTGAGGCCGAATACGATTTCGACATCACCTTCATGCGCCGCGCCGTCTCGCTCAGCCCCGGCAACGAGCAGCGGTATTACTGGGGGTCGGAAACGGCGGACGAGCCCGGCGGGCGCAACCTGATGGGAATGCAGTCGAAGGCGGCCGATGCGATGATCGACGCCATGCTCTCGGCGCGCAGCCGGGAAGAGTTCACCGCTGCCGTGCGCGCACTTGACCGGGTGTTGATTTCAGGCCGCTATGTCATTCCGATTCATCAGTATTCCGTGGGCCGCATTGCCCATCTTAAGGAATTGAAGTATCCAGAAAACCATCTGCCGGTCTACGGGGACGGGATATGGTTCCTCCCCGAGGTCTGGTGGTACGAGGCAGAAGACCGATAACAGGCAACGAAAACCAAAAAGGGTGGAAGCATGAAAAGGCTTGTGGTTCTGGCGCTCATCGCGGCGGCCCTTTCGGGCTGCGCCACGATCGACGGTGTCGGCCGCGACATTTCCGGCGCGGCCCGCGGCGTTCAAAGCTGGTTCTGAAACGGCTGTCTATTGCGCGGCTCCTGCAAACCTCGCCGTGGCGCGGGGCTTGAGGTCGTGTGCCTGGCGTTGCCGGGATCCGGTCTGTGCTCCGCTTATCCGCGCGGCGTGATCTTCAGCCAGATGCCATCCTTGCCCCGCACCGTCAGATGCGCCACCGGCATGGCCGGGCGTTCCGGGTCAAGATCGAACCGGAACCCTTTGACAAGCATCGACAAAATGAGCGGCCCCTCGATCATCGCAAAGCCCGCCCCTGTACAGACCCGCTGGCCCGCCGAGAAGGGAATATAGGCTGAGCGCAGGCAGCCCTTGCCGTTCTCGGTGGCAAAGCGCGCCGGATCGAAATCGTCGGGCCGCTCCCACAGCCTTTCGTGACGGTGCAGATGCCACGGGCTCAGCACGATCTGGCTTCCCTTCGGCACGTCGCGGTCGCGGAACCGTTCGGGGCAGGCCGCCTCGCGCACCATCATCGGCACCGGCGGGTAAAGCCGCAGCGTCTCGCGGAAGACGTCGCGCGCCACGCGCAGCTTGCCGATATCGGAAAACCCCGGATTTCCGGTCGCGTAGACCTGATGCGCCTCGTCGGCGATCCTGTCCTGCCAGTCGGGGTAGAGCGCCAGAAGGTAAAGCGCCCAGGCCAGCGCCGAGGCGCTGGTCTCATGCCCCGCCAGAAAGAAGATCGCCACCTGGTCGACCATCTCCTCTGTGCTGAACCGCTCGCCCGTCAGCGGATCGGCGGTGGTCATGATCTTGGTGGCCAGATCGTCGGGTGCGGTGCCGGCCTCGATCTCGGCCATCCGCTCGGCGGTGAGCCGGGTGATCAGCCGCCGGATCGTTGCCGCCGTCTGCCGGGTTTGGCGCCGGTGAAAGCGCGGAAACCAGCGCGGCAGGGGCAGGAGCGCCCCGAGATTGAGCACGGGCTGGCTGCGCTGATGCTCGCGGAACTCGGAAAACACCTGCCGCGCGATGGTGTGTTCGATCGGGATCGAGAACAGCGTGCGAAAGATCACATCCGCCGCCGCGTGGCTGGTTTCTTCCTCGATTTCAATGCTCTCGCCCGTGGCCTTCATCTCGAACCGGGCCACGGCCCCCTGCCCCGCCGCGAGCATAGCCGGATAGGTGTCGCGCAGCCGGCCCCCCTCGAAGGACGGGTCGATGATCCGCCGCTGAAGTTTCCACACCTCGCCATTGGTGACAAAAACGGAATTGCCCAGAAGCGGCCGCAACCCCTCGCGGATGCGGTCGGATTTGGGGAAGTCGTCTGGCCGTTCCTTCAGCACCAGATCGACAAGCTCGGGCTGGTTGCAGAGGAAGGAGCGGAAGAAGGGCGTGCGGTATTCCGCCATCCAGGCGCGATAAAGCCGCGCCGGCTGGGCCGACAGGATGTCGGCCCGGAAAAGCTGCATGTAGCGGCGCAACGACACCGCGCCTTCCCGCGCCGGCGGTTTCGGAGGTTGGGTCATGCCGCCGTCGCGGTGAATTTGGAAACGGGGATGTCGATCCGGCTGGGCGATGGCGGGCGATCCCCGAAGCGTTCGGCCAGGGTCATCGGGCCGGCGGTGATGCGGAAATAGTCGTAATCGCCGGGCCGGTCGAAGGCGCAGAGATACTGGAAATGCAGCCGGAAGAAGCGCCAGCGCAGCGCCTTCCAGCGCGCGGGGCTCAGCGTTTGCGTGAAGGCCGCCGACAGGATGAGCGGCCAGCGCTTGCCCTGCTCGGGGGCCACACCGCTCACTGCCACCGGATCGCAGAGCGCGAAGGCGCAGCCGTCGCCGGGCGCCGTGACATCGACCCAGGACAGCTCGTCCCGCGTGCAGAGATAGGCCAGATCGGCCCGCAGCCGGTGCGCGTCGGGCAGGAAGGAGACCATGGGCACAACCTGCCCCAGCGACAGGAAGGAGAGCACCGGGCCATTCTGCGGCACCCGGCCCTGGCAGATGAGATCCGACAGGACCGACACGGCCAGATGCGCGCCCGAGGAATGGCCGACCACCAGCACCTCGTCCACATCGTCGGTCAGCGCCTCGGCGATCTCGGCAGTGAACTCGGCCATCCGCGCCTCCAGTTCCGGCGGTTCGGCGCCGCGATGACGGGCGGAATAGGCATAGTCATGCATCAGGTAATAGGCGAAGAACTTGTTGTCCTTCCGCCGGAACCATTCCAGCACGAAGGGCACAACGATCAGCCCCGCCCAGGCGAGCCAGGGATGGACGAACGCCAGCAGCCGGCCCAGCCCCCAGGCGAGCAGCAGGGCGAGGCCAAGCTGCACCAGCAGAAAGCCCACCGGATAAAGCGCGGCGATCACCGGCCCCTTGCGGAGCCGCATCAACCGGAAGAGCGCACCGGAGGCGATATACACCCAGGCCGTACGCACCAGTTGCAGATAGGTGCCGGCGATCCCCTGCTCCATGCTGTCGCGCACGATGTCGGACCACACGAGTACGTCGAACTCGGCCGAGACCTCGGTGCCCTCGATCTCTCCGCGCACCGTCCAGCCATAGCGGGATTTCCCGCGTTTCCCTTTCAGGTCAATAGAATAGCCGGAAATCTTCGCCTGTTCCGCGGCCTCCTTGCGGTAAAGCTCGCGGTAACGGCGGGGATGGATCGGGTCATAGCCCGGAATATAGAAGACACGTCGCCGGCGGACGTTTTGACTGGGCAAGCTGCTCATACCTCACCTCTCGATCCGGCGCAGCCTAGCCCAGCAATGCGGCAAGAGTAAGACCGGAAGCGGGTTACCCTATCCCAAGGTCGCCAGGGCCGGGAAGGTTTCCAACAGCCAATAGGAAAAGGCCGAAAAGCCGCCCGTCAACATCAGAAGCCCGATCGTCCACAAGAGCAGGCCCATGATGCGCTCAATCTGTTCCATGTGGCGTTTCATCCAGCCCATCATCCCTCCCAGCCGCGGCAGGAAGGCCGCCACCAGCAGGAAGGGCACGCCCAGCCCCGCCGCATAAACGGCCAGCAGCAACGTGCCGCGCGTGACCGAGGCTTCGGAGGCCGCCAGAGACAGGATCGCACCCAGCTGCGGGCCGATACAGGGGGTCCAGCCGAAGGCGAAAGCGAGGCCCAGAAGATAGGCGCCGAAGGCCGATCCGCCCCGGTCGCCCGCATCGAGCCGCACCTCGCGGTCGAGAAAACCGATCCGGAAGACGCCGACGAAATGGGCCCCGAAAATCATCACAACAATGCCGGCCACAACATTGAAATAGCTTTGATATTGCAGAAACGCCATACCGGCGGCCGAGGCCGCGAAGCCCAGAAGCAGAAAGATCGTGGACAGGCCCAGAACGAAGAACAGCGCCGGCATCATGGCACGCGCCCGAGGGTGGCCAGCCGTGGAAAGGTCGCTGAGGGTGATCCCGCTCATATAAGCCAGATAGGGTGGCACCACCGGCAGCACGCAGGGGCTCAGGAACGAGACCAGCCCCGCGACCAGTGCCACGATCATCGCCGGCAGAAGCGCCGCGTCTATGATTTCGATTCCGAACATGAAGCGTCATGTAGACCATTCTCCGGGACGGGTCACGGGGGTCAGATGTCACAAGTCTGTGGACAGCAGGTGAACGCCGGATTATCTGACCTTCATGGACGCTGACCACACGCTCGATGCCCGCGGATTGCTGTGCCCGCTGCCGGTCCTTAAGCTGCGCAAGCGGCTGAAGGCCTTGCAGACGGGCGAGGTGATGGAGCTTTGGGCCGACGACCCGGCAGCGGTGGTCGACGTGCAGCATTACTGCTCCGAGGCGGGGCAGGAGTTCCTCGGCATGGACGAGCGTGCCGGCTACAACGCTTTCACCATCCGCAAGAGCGGCTGAAGCGAAAACCCCGGCCTATTGGGCCGGGGTTTCCTTTGAACACTTGGTCTATCGTCCGATCGACCACCAGCCGCGCCGTTTGGGCCGGGCATCGTCGTCGTCCGGGTCTGCCGTGGCGTTGGCCGGCTCTGGCGTCCGCTCGGGTTCCGTCGCGGGCTCGGGCGCCTCGGCTTCGGCCACGGGTTCGGGCGCTGCCGCCGGTTCCGGGGCGGGCTCTGCCAGGGGCTCGAGCGTCTCCGCCGCATCCGGCACGTCCGGAGCGGGAGGCGGCACGGGCTCGGAACGCGCAACCACGGGTTCCTGCGGCACGTCCTCGGGCGGAGCGACCTCGTCCTCGGCCACAGGCGCGGGAGGTTTCTTGCGCGAGCGGCTGACGGTTTTCCTGGACTTGGGTTTTTCCTCGGCCTCCGCCTCCTCGGGCCGGGCCTCCGCCTCGGCGGGGCCGGCACCGGCCTCTGCAGACGCATCGGCTTCTGCCTCCGCCGGTTTTTCCTCGGCTTTCGATTTCGCGGAACTGCGCGGCTTGCGCGTGCGCTTGGGTTTTTCCTCGGCCTTGGCTTCGGCCTCCGCCTCGCTTTCGGCGTCAGCGTTCTGCCCGGACGTTGCCGCGGTCGCCTCTTCTGCCTCCTCGGCGTCCTCGTCGGTCTTCTGGCTCTCGCCATTGCCCTCGCCACTGCCCGGCCGCGAGGATTTCGACCGCCGCCGCCGCCGGCGCCGGCGCTTCTTCGGCTTGCCGTCCTCATCACCACTGTCGAACCCGCTGTCCGAGCCGCTGTCCTGCGCGGTCTCGTCGTCGCTTTCCTCTTCCACGGCATCCATCAGCGAACTGTCGACCGACACCACCGGCGCGGCCTCGGGCACGTTGCGCGAGGCCGTCTTGAACTTGTCGATGGAGAAATCGGGGCTGACCAGCGCCGGATCGCCTTCGATCCGAACGGAAAGGCCATAACGCGCCTCGATCTGGGCCACATGCTCGCGCTTCTGGTTCATCAGGAAGTTGGCGATGTTCACCGGGCATTTCACCAGCACCTCGCGCGAACGACGGCGCACGCCCTCCTCTTCGATCTGGCGCAGGATCGAAAGTGCCAGATTGTCGTCCGAGCGGATGAGGCCGGTGCCGTGACAGGCCGGGCAGGCCTGCGTCGTTGCCTCGATCATGCCGGGGCGCAGGCGCTGACGGCTCATCTCCAGAAGGCCGAAGCCCGAGATGCGGCCCACCTGAATGCGCGCACGGTCGGATTTCAGCTTGTCCTTCAGCTTCTTCTCGACGGCGTTGTTGTTCTTGCGCTCATCCATGTCGATGAAGTCGATGACGATCAGACCGGCCAGGTCGCGCAGGCGCAGCTGGCGGGCCACTTCCTCGGCCGCCTCCAGGTTGGTCTTGGTCGCGGTTTCCTCGATCGAGCCCTCCTTGGTGGCCCTCCCCGAGTTCACGTCGATCGCCACCAGCGCCTCGGTGACGCCGATCACGATGTAGCCGCCCGACTTGAGCTGAACCACCGGATTGAACATCGAGCTGAGGTAGCTTTCCACCTGATAGCGGGCGAAAAGCGGCAGCGGATCGGTGTAGTGGCGGACGTTCTTGGCGTGGGACGGCATGATCATCTTCATGAAATCCTTGGCCACGCGATAACCAGCCTCGCCCTCGACCAGAACCTCATCGATCTCGCGGTTGTAAAGGTCACGGATCGAACGTTTGATCAGGTTGCCTTCCTCGTAGATCTGCGCCGGCGCGATGGATTTCAGTGTGAGTTCGCGAATCTGCTCCCACAGCCGTTGCAGATATTCATAGTCGCGCTTGATCTCGGACTTGGTGCGCTTGGCGCCCGCCGTGCGGATGATCAGCCCCGCGCCCTTGGGCACGTCGATCTCGGTCGCGATTTCCTTGAGTTTCTTGCGATCTGCGGCGTTGGTGATCTTGCGCGAGATGCCGCCGCCCCGGGCTGTATTGGGCATCAGTACGCAATAGCGGCCCGCCAGCGACAGATAGGTGGTCAGCGCCGCGCCCTTGTTGCCGCGCTCTTCCTTGACGACCTGCACCAGGAGGATCTGGCGCACCTTGATCACTTCCTGGATCTTGTATTTCCGCGGCCGCGGCTTGCGCGGCGGGCGGATATCTTCGCTGTCGTCGTCGTCAGCGACGGATTCGATGGTGTCGTCCTTCGCGGCGGCGTCCGAGCGGCGGGAGGAGCGGCCCCTTTGACCCTCGTGATGGCCGTTGCTGTCGTCCTCGTCGGCCACTTCCGAGCTATCCTCGGCGCTCTCCGCATCCTTGGCGGGCTCGGCCCCCGGCGCCTCGCCGCCCTCGTCGGTCGAGGTGTCGTCGGGCTCTTCCACCGGGGTTTCGGACACCGTTTCCATCGGCGAAAGGCCCTCTTCCGGACCCGCCGCCCCGGCGGCCTCGTCCAGCTCGATGGTCTCCATCCCGGAAATCTCTTCCGAGGTGGTCACCGCATCGTCGCTTCTGGTCTTGGCTGCCTTTCCGGAGCTGCGACGCGAAGAGCTTTTCTTTTTCGGCTTCTCCTCGTCCTCGTCGCTGGCGCGCTGTTCCTCGGCATAGGCGCGCTCTTCCTCCAGCAGCGCCTCGCGGTCGGCCACGGGGATCTGGTAGTAATCGGGGTGAATTTCCGAAAACGCCAGGAAGCCGTGGCGGTTGCCGCCGTAATCGACGAAGGCCGCCTGCAGCGAGGGTTCTACCCGCGTTACCTTGGCGAGATAGATGTTGCCGGCAAGCTGGCGTTTGTTTTCGGATTCAAAATCGAACTCTTCGACCTTGTTTCCGTCCACCACCACGACGCGGGTTTCCTCCGCGTGGGTGGCATCGATAAGCATTTTCTTTGCCATATTTTGCGTCTCGGCCGCGATCGTCCGGCCGACTCCGCCGTGCCGAAGGCATGCCTTCGGCCGAACGGGCCGGCGGTCTCTGGCGGCATTGTTCTGAGGGCGATTGCGGACGCGGAAACGGCGGCCCCTTCCCGGGACCCCAAGCTCGCAGCCTGTTCGTTTCGCGCGCGCCTCATCGCGGTTCTACTACTCCGGCACCCGATCGGGGTGCCAATTCAGGGGCCGGCACGACCCGGATTGTACGGTGTGCTGGCGTTGGGGCGGCCCGGACAAAGCGGACCCAATCGGTCTGACCAGAAATGCGGAAATCTCATCCGGCAAGAGTCTGATACAGCGAAACTCTCAACCCCCGGCATCATCCGACCGGCGGGTTGTGATACACTAAAGCCTTCGCCGGGCGAAACACAATGGGGAAAATGCCCCCGGGCGCTCAGAGGTAATCCGACCGCTGTAGCCCGTATTTGGCCATCTTCTCGTTAAGTGTGCGTCGGGGCAGGCATAATTCGTCCATCACCGAGGCGATCGAGCCCTTGTGGCGGCGCATGGTGTTGTCGATCAGCATCCGCTCGAAGGCTTCCACATATTCCTTCAGCGGCTTTCCTTCCGTGGTCATCACCGGCTGCATGTCCTGATGGTCCGACATCAGGAGCGAGGCGATGGTGCCCGACCCGCGCCGCGCCTGCAGCACCGCACGCTCGGCCACGTTGATGAGCTGGCGCACATTGCCGGGCCAGGGTGCCTGCAGAAGCTGCGCGGCCTCCTGGGCCGAGACCTGTGGCGCCTCGCAGCCGTAATCCTCGGCAAACTGGTCGGAAAACCGGGTGAAGAGCGTCAGGATATCCTCTCCCCGCTGGCGCAGCGGCGGTACGGTCATGCGCAGGCTGGCCAGGCGATAGAAGAGATCGGCACGCAGCGTGTCCTCGCAGGTGCGGTTTTGCTCCTGCAGATTGCAGATGGCGACGATGCGGGTCTCGGGCGGTGTGCCCTCCTCGTTGATGAAGGTCAGAAGACGTGCCTGCATCGCATCGCTCAGCGCCTCGATATCTTCCAGCACCAGCGTGCCGCCGCGGGCGGCCTCCACCGCCGGAAGCTGGGTGTCCTCGGGCTGCATGGGCCCGAAAAGCCGCTTGATCAGCGCGTCTTCCTCGAAGGCCGCACAAGGCACGAGCACGAATTTCTTGCCCGCCCGGGCGCCCACCGCATGCAGCGCATGCGCGACCAGCGTCTTGCCGGTGCCGGTCTCGCCCTCGATCAGCACGTGATTGTCGGCCTGGCCCAGGTCCAGAATGTCCTCCTTCAGCCGCTCCATCACGGGGCTCTGGCCGATCAGCTTCTTCATCAGCTGGCCGCCGTCGGATAGCTCGCGACGCAGGGCGCGCGCGTCCAGCGTCATCCGCCGCGCGTTCGAGGCCTTCTTGGCCAGTTCGTTCATCCGGTCCGGGTTGAAGGGCTTTTCCAGAAAGTCGAAAGCACCGATGCGCATCGCCTCCACCGCCATCGGCACGTCGCCGTGACCGGTGATCATGATCACCGGCAGGCTCGAATCCGTGCCCATCAGCTTTTTCAGGAACTGCATCCCGTCCATGCCGGGCATCTTGATGTCGGTGACCACGATGCCGGGATAGTCGGGGCCCAGCACCTTGAGCGCCTCCTCGGCCGAGGGGAACGCCTCGGTATCGTAGCCGGACAGGGCCAGCCACTGGCTGATCGACTGGCGCATGTCCTTTTCGTCGTCGATGATCGCGATCTTCATGGCGCTAGGCATTGTCTCAGTCTCCGCTGATCGTCATTCCGCGGCCGGCCGTTCTGCGGTCGGCCTGTCTTCTGGCAAGATAGGCAACTGCATCTCGAATACAGCCCCGCCCGCCGCCGCGTTGCGCGCGGTCAGGCGTCCGCCCAAGTCGTTCACGATGCCGGAGGAAATGGCAAGGCCCAGCCCGACCCCCTCGCCCGGCTGCTTGGTGGTGTAGAAAGGCTCGAAGAGGCTCTCGATATCCTTGATGCCGACGCCGTTGTCGCGCACCGTCAGCACCGCCGTCTCGCCCGCAGCGAGCAGGATGTCGATGGCCGCGTCGGGCACCGAGCGGGTGGCGTCAAGCGCGTTGCGCAAGAGGTTGATCATCACCTGTTCGATCCGGATCCGGTCGCCCATCACCATCACCGGCGCGTCGGGCAGCGTGCGGGTGATCTTGACCTGACGTTCGCGCAGCTGCGGCTCCATCATCGCCAGCGCGGAATTGAGCGCATCGGCCATGTTTACAGGCTTGAGTTCATTCCCGCTCTGCCGCGCATAGGACTTGAGCTGCCGGGTGATCGCCCCCATCCGCTCGATCAGGTCGTCGATGCGCTGGAACGACGAAACCGCCTCCTCGGGCCGGTTGCGCCGCAGCAGAAGGCGGGCACCGGCAAGATAGGTCTTCATCGCCGCGAGCGGCTGGTTCAACTCGTGGCTGACGGCCGCAGACATCTCGCCCAGGGCGGCCAGTTTGGAGCTTTGCGCCAGCGTCTGTTCGGCCACGGCGAGGTTCTCCTGCACCCGCTGACGCTCGGCAATTTCCCGCTGGAGACGAAGGTTCAATGCGCGAAGCTCCGCCGACTCGCGCTGGAACAGCGCCATGCGCACCGTCGCCTTGCGGTTCAGGAAATAGAAGGCAAGCGCCAGCAGGATGGCGAAGCACATGATCTCCAGCGCCAGGAAGCCGTTCACCTTCTCGCGCACGCTGGCATAGGTGGTGAAGCTGGCGATGCGCCAGCCGCGGAAGGCCACGCGCCCGGCCACGCGCATCACCGCCTCGCCCTCGACATAGGCGTCGGGCGGCAGGGTGCTCCAGTCGGCAGTGGCCTGCAGGGCGCGCTGGATGGCGCTGGAGGGCGGCTCCTCGGCCAGCGCCTCCTCTTCGGTGAGCCCGCGCCAGCGTGGCTCGGTCGCCAGAATGATCTGGCCCTCGCTGTCGGTCACCAGAACCGCGTCGGAGATCCCGGCCCAGGCGCGTTCATATTTGCCCAGCCCCACCTCGACAAGGATCACCCCGGCCAGACCGGCCTGATTTTCCACCCGCCGCGAATAGAAGAAGCGGAAACGGTTTTCGTCCCGCAAGATGGTGAAAACATTGTCTTTCGAGCGCAGCGCATCGACGAAAACGGGTGACTCGCGATACGATTGGCCAAGGGATTCGCGGACTGTCGAGGCGACCACGCGGCCATCATTGCCCAAAAGCGTGAGCGAGGCGGCGGAAATCTCCTCGTTGAAGGAAATCAGCCTCTGGGAGGACTGCGAGAAGTCGCTCGAGGCCAGCGCCGAGATCAGCGTCGGGTCGCGCGACAGAAGCTGGGGCACGATGGCGTTCTGCCTGAGTTCGCTCAGCAGGTTGCCGCCGTAGAGCACCAGCCGCAGTTCGGCCCGGTTGCGCGTGGTTTCGGTGAATCGGTCGGTCAGAAGCCGGTTGGTCACCGCGACTGTGGCCACCGCCAGCACCACCAGAATCACCAGCGCCAGCCGCGCCCGCCAACTCAGCGTACGCAACCGCCCGGCCGGGCCATCCTGGGATGCGTGGTTCGGCGTCCTTGCCATGTCTCAGAAGATACGCCGGCCCCGGCTCTGCCTCAAGAGTTCAGGCCCGCTCCAGCGCGCCGACGACGCTCTCGAACAGAAGGCGCCCCTCGGTATTGCCGTGCAGCGGGTCGGCCATCCGTTCGGGATGCGGCATCATCCCAAGCACCCGGCGGTTATCCGACAGGATTCCGGCGATATCCTCCACCGAGCCGTTGGGGTTTTTCGCATAGCGGAAGGCCACGCGGTCATCACCGTTGAGCCTTGCCAGCGTATCCGTGTCGGCGAAATAATTGCCGTCGTGATGGGCGATGGGAATGGTGATCGTCGCCCCCTTGGCATAGCCCGACGTATAGGCGCTGTCGGAAGTTTCCACTTTCAGGTCAACAGCTTTGCAGACATACTTCAACCCGGCATTGCGCAAGAGGACCCCCGGCAGAAGCCCGGTTTCGGTAAGCACCTGAAAGCCGTTGCAGATGCCCAGAACGTACCCGCCCTTTTCGGCATGGGAGATGATCGAGCGGCAGATCGGCGAATTGGCGGCAATCGCCCCGCAGCGCAGATAGTCGCCGAAGGAAAACCCGCCCGGAATGCCCACAAGGTCGATCCCCGAGGGCAGGTCCGTATCCTTGTGCCAGATCATCGACACCTGCGCGCCGGCCTGTTCCAGCGCCACCTTCAGATCCCGATCGCAATTCGACCCCGGAAAGACCACCACTGCCGCTTTCATCTGGCATCCTTTCTGAAGAAGAGCCGGTCGATGACGAGCCAGAAAAGCGCCGCCACGGCCAGGGCGATGAGCCCCACAAGCCCGAGTATGACGGGCATAAACCACAAGCCCTGCCAGGTGTCGAGCCGCACATTGCCGCGCGAGGAGGGGATCGCGCGGATGGTGGCCTGCTCCCCCACCTGCAGGTCGAAGGAACTGTGCGGGCTGCCGACGCTGGCACGCCGCGTGTCGCCGCCCATCTCGTAGGTGAAGATCGGCTCGTAATTCACTGCACCACGGTCGAAAATTGTCTCGCCTTCCCATTCGTAGCGTTGCACGACCGTGCCCGTGACCGGCTCCGAACGCAGGACATATACCGCCGCCTCGACCCCGTAGAGCGTCGCCGCCACGAGCATCAGCACCGGAAAGGCGAAGATCGCGACCGCCAGGCGCATCCGCCACGTCATCCGGCGCAAGGGGCCCGACAGGGCCAGCGCCACGATCGCCCCCGTATATCCCCGGGGGCGGTCCATCAGGCGATTTCGACGCTGTAGCTTTCGATCACCGTGTTGGCGAGCAGCTTCTCGCACATCTCGCGAACCGTCTCTTCGGCCTTGGCGCGGTCGGTCTCTGCCAGATCGAGCTCGATCACCTTGCCCTGCCGCACGCCCTCGACCCCGTCGAAACCCAGTTGCGCCAGCGCGTGGCGCACCGCCTCGCCCTGCGGATCGAGCACCCCGGCCTTCAGCATGACATGCACCCGTGCCTTCATCCGTTCCTCTCCTCGCTCGGTCGCTGCGGCGCCGTCCCTGCCGCTGCATCTCCAGTTCGCATTGCCCGTCGCAGCGGCCGGACCATCAGTTGATCAGATGCGGTTTCGTCATCGGCGTCGAGGCCTTGGGCATCACCCCAAGCCGCTTTGCGACTTCCGAATAGGCATCGGTCAGCGACCCCAGATCACGGCGGAACACGTCCTTGTCGAGCTTCTGACCGGTCTCGATATCCCACAGCCGGCAACTGTCGGGCGAAATTTCGTCGGCCACGATCAGGCGCTGATAATCGCCCTCGTAGATGCGCCCGATCTCGATCTTGAAATCGACGAGCCTTATGCCCACCCCGTACATCACGCCGGAGAGGAAATCGTTCACCCGCAAGGCAAGGCTGAGAATGTCGTCCATGTCCTGCTGGCTGGCCCAGCCGAAGGCGGCGATATGCTCTTCGGTGACCAGCGGGTCGCCCAGCTTGTCGTCCTTCAGGCAGTATTCCACCACCGGTCGGGGCAGTTGCGTGCCCTCGTCGATCCCCAGCCGCTTGGCCATCGTCCCGGCGGCATAGTTGCGCACGATCACCTCCAGGGGCACGATCTCGCAGGCGCGGACAAGCTGTTCGCGCATGTTCAGCCGCTTGAGGAAATGGTTTGGGATACCGACATTCGTCAGCCCGGTCATGAAATATTCGCTCAGCATGTTGTTGAGGACGCCCTTGCCCTCGATCACATCGCGCTTTTCGGCGTTGAACGCTGTGGCGTCATCCTTGAAATACTGAACGATGGTGCCAGGTTCAGGCCCCTCGAAAAGGGTCTTGGCCTTGCCTTCGTAGATTTTCTTGCGCCGAGCCATGCAATCTCCAAAACTGAAAGGCCCCCGGGGCGACTCCCCCGACGGCTCATGGCGCTCTCATAGTGCATGGGCGGTACTGCTGCAAGACAGACCGGCGAAAGAGGCTGCGGCCGCCTGCCCTCTTGCGGTTTGCGCCCCTTGAGGGCATACCGGAAACAACTTCAACGCTGTGCCAGGGAGCCCCCGATGACCACATTCGACGACCGCGAAAGCGCGTTTGAGAACAAATACGCCCATGACGAGGAAATGAAGTTCAAGGCAGAGATGCGCCGCAACAAGCTGCTCGGGCTCTGGGCGGCCGAACTTCTAGGCAAGACCGGCCCGGATGCCGACGCCTATGCCATCGAAGTGGTGAAATCCGACTTCGAGGAAGCCGGCCACGAGGATGTTGTGCGCAAGGTGGCGGGTGATCTGGGCGATCTGGCCGATGCCGACACCATCCGCGGAAAGATGGACGAGCTTCTTCGCGTCGCCAAACAGCAGGTGATGAAAGAGGCGTAAGCCACTGATATTGAATTGCAAAGGCGCTGCTCCCCGGGGTGGCGCCCTTTTCATGTGGCCCGGGCCCGCCGGGGGTCTTCCAGCCCGCCTCATCATGATCATGAAAGAAATGCATTTGCGCGCGCGGGGCGGACGTGAGAGACGGGGATGCTCACTTCCTGAAGGATGATCGCATGACCGACGCCCTCTCCCGCATGATGGAGACCCGCGACTGGATCCTGGCCGATGGGGCCACCGGAACCAACCTGTTCAACATGGGGCTGAGCTCGGGCGAGCCGCCCGAGATGTGGAACGTGGATCATCCCGACCGGATCGAGACGCTCTATGCCGAGGCCGTCGGGGCGGGCAGCGACCTCTTCCTGACCAATTCATTCGGTGGCAATGCCGCCCGGCTGAAGCTCCACGGCGCGCAGAAACGCGCTCGGGAACTGTCGCGCATCGCCGCCGAGATCGGCCGCGAGGTGGCCGACCGGCAGGATCGCCCGGTCGTTGTGGCGGGCTCGGTCGGGCCCACGGGCGAGATTATGGCGCCGATGGGTGCGCTCACCCATGAACTGGCGGTCGAGATCTTCCATGAACAGGCCGACGGGCTGAAGGAGGGCGGTGCCGATGTGCTCTGGCTCGAAACCATCTCGGCGCCCGAGGAATACAAGGCCGCGGCCGAGGCCTTTGCCCTTGTCGACAT
>JAUIBJ010000509.1 GCA_030428025.1 Alphaproteobacteria bacterium | reverse complement strand
GTCAGGAACGATACCGGCGTCTACGAGGGCGGCGAGATTTCGATGTATTACGACCCGATGATCGCCAAGCTCTGCACCTGGGGCAAGGACCGGGGCACCGCCATCGAGGCGATGCGCAACGCGCTCGACGCCTTCGAGATCGAGGGGATCGGCCATAACCTGCCCTTCCTCAGCGCGGTGATGGATCACCCGAAATTCGTGGCCGGCGACATGACCACCGCCTTCATCGCCGAGGAATACCCCGAAGGCTTCGACGGAGTGGAATTGGACGAAAGCGCCCTGCGCCGGATCGCGGCGAGTTGCGCGGCGATGCACCGGGTGGCCGAGATCCGCCGCACTCGTGTTTCGGGGCGGATGGACAACCACGAGCGCCACGTAGGCGAGGACTGGGTCGTCAGCCTGCAGGGCCAGAGCTATCCGGTCACCGTCGCCGCCGACCGTCAGGGCGCGACCGTGAGCTTCGAGGATGGCAGTCATCACCGCGTGGCCAGCGATTGGACGCCGGGCGACCAACTGGCCGTGCTCGACGTGGACGGCCGCCCGCTGGTGCTGAAGGTGGGCAAGGTCTCGGGCGGATTCCGCATCCGCAGCCGGGGCGCCGACCTGAAGGTGCATGTGCGCACGCCGCGACAGGCCGAACTGGCCCGGTTAATGCCCGAGAAACTGCCGCCTGATACATCGAAGATGCTGCTTTGCCCGATGCCGGGGCTGATCGTCAGCGTCGCGGTCGAGCAGGGCCAGGAGGTGCAGGAGGGCCAGGCACTGTGCACGGTGGAAGCGATGAAGATGGAAAACATCCTGCGGGCCGAGCGAAAGGCCGTGGTCACGAAGATCAACGCCGGCCCGGGCGACAGCCTGGCGGTGGACGACGTGATCATGGAGTTCGAATAAAGAAATGATACCAGACTATCAGTCCTTGATGAAGCCAGTGCTGGAACTGGCCGCGTCAGGCGAGGTGAAAATCTCCGATGCGGTCAGCCAGTTGGAACGCACGTTCCGGCTCACCGAGGCTGAAATGGCAGAGATGTTGCCCAGCGGAAAGCAAACGCGGTTTGCCAACCGGGTTCATTGGGCACGCTCCTATCTCAAGCAGGCTGGTCTTTTGAAGAATACGCGGCGCGGTCATTTCGAGATAACCAGCGAAGGTCGGCGCGTTCTCTCAGAGAACCCCGAAAGAATCGATGCGAAGTTTCTTGAACGTTACGACCAGTTCCTTGAGTTCAAGTCACGCACGAATGCTCCCGACGAGGGCGGTTCGATTATAGACCAACCAGATGTGACGACGCCCGATGAAACGATGCGCTCCGCGCATCAACAGATTACGAACGCGTTGGCGGCTGACCTACTGGCACGCCTCCGAGAGAGCGAGCCGAAGTTTTTTGAGGAGGTGATCGTAACCCTGCTTATCAAGATGGGCTATGGGTATGGTCAAGCCTCCGGAACTGTCCTCGGCGGTGCGGGTGACGACGGTGTTGATGGCGTGATTAACCTCGACCCGCTTGGGGTGGATCAGGTCTATGTTCAGGCGAAACGATATGGAGTCGAAAACACCATCGGCTCCGGCCCGATCAGGGATTTCTATGGTGCTTTGGGGCTGAAGGACGTGACAAAAGGAATTTTCGTCACCACTTCCTCCTTCAGCTCTAGTGCGCGGGCGACGGCGGAAAAACTCGGTGCGCGCATCGTTCTTATCGATGGTCCTCAACTTGCCCGGCTCATGGTCGCGCACGAGGTGGGATGCCGTGTAACCGAGACCTTTAAGGTCGCGGTGGTCGAAGAGAGCTACTTTGAATGAGCCCCTCTATGCGCCATATCGGATTTGCCGCCCCACTCCTTGCGATGGTCGCCCTGTCGGGTTGCGCACGCGAGGACGAGGCCGGGATGCGGGACAGGCTGGAGCGGTGGTTCGCCCTGGGCGAGACGGCCTATTTCGCCGCACGCGGCGAATGCGCGGTGGCGGTGTTTCACCTGCGCGACGACCGGATCGGCGCGGCGATGCCGGTGACCGGCTCTGTGGGGGAGATGCTTCATGCGCTGCCGCGGCGGGGGGCCGCGGCGCTCGACGACCCGGGCCAGGCACCCGATGCCGCGCTGGTGGATCTGGCCAATGCGGCGCGCATGACTGGCATGGCGATGCGCCGCGTGGGGCTGGAGGCGCGGGCCTGCATGAGTGACGACGCCGAGGGGGTCTTCCATCGGGCGCTGACCAGCCCGGAGGCGGTGCTGGCCTATGACAACGAGACCGGTACGCTTATGCTGATGGACCGGGGACGCCGGATGCTTCTGGCGGCGATGGGGGCGGAATGAAAGGGCGCGCTCAGCTGTCGCCGCGCCGGTCGCGGATTTCCTGCTGGCGCATCGGCATCTTGTCGATGACGCGGGTGATCTCGCGCACCGACCACGGCACCGGCTTGCGAAGGTATATGGAGCCGTCCTTGCCGATCAGCACCAGCATGAAGCCGCGCGGGTGCAGCTTGTCGCGCAGCGCGGTATGCTCGCCCTTGGCGGTGTCGGTCAGCACCACCACGTCGCGGTCGTCGAGGTCTTCTAGCCGTTCGGTGATGTATTCCATCTGCTGCACGTATCGCGGGTCGGCATGGCTGTCGGCGAAGACAATGAGGGGCCGCTTGATCCAGACGAAATCGTCCAGATCGACGCTGTCGCCCGGCATGATCAACTCGTCGCGCGACAGGCCGTCCTGTGCAATTGCGGGGCCGGCCACGCTGAGCGCGGCCAAAAAACTCAGGAAAACAAGGGCTAACGTCTTTGGCATGAATACTCCCGTCGCCACAGATATAGGCGGTCGGGCGCGGGTTGCGAAGTCAGAATTCCGCGATAACGAAAAAAGTCGCACCCCGGGTGCAGCGGCCTTCCGTGCGGTGGCCGCAACAGGGATCGGTCAAACCGGTGCGGCGACGGCGGGACAGACCCCCGACGCCGCCCAGACGAGAAGAGGACAAGTCAATGGCATCGAAGAAAGACGCTTGGCGTGAGATCGCCGCGAAGGAACTGAAGACCCGCACGCCCGAGGATCTGACCTGGAAGACCTTGGAAGGCATCGCGGTCAGCCCGCTCTACACCGAGGAGGATTTAGCGGGGCTCGATCACCTGGGCTCGATCCCCGGCGAGGCGCCGTTCACGCGGGGCGTGAAGGCCACGATGTATGCCGGCCGGCCCTGGACGATCCGGCAATATGCCGGCTACTCGACGGCAGAGGAATCGAACGCCTTCTACCGCCGCAACCTGGCTGCCGGACAGCAGGGTGTTTCGGTGGCCTTCGACCTGGCCACGCACCGGGGCTATGACAGCGATCACCCGCGCGTGCTGGGCGATGTGGGCAAGGCGGGCGTGGCGATCGATTCGGTCGAGGACATGAAGATCCTGTTCGACGGAATTCCGCTCGATCAGGTGTCGGTCAGTATGACGATGAACGGCGCGGTCATTCCTGTTCTGGCCAGCTTCATCGTCGCGGGCGAGGAGCAGGGTCATGACAAGTCGGCCCTGTCGGGGACGATCCAGAACGACATCCTCAAGGAATTCATGGTGCGCAACACCTATATCTATCCGCCCGAACCCTCGATGCGGATCGT
>JAUIBJ010000508.1 GCA_030428025.1 Alphaproteobacteria bacterium | reverse complement strand
TGCGCACCCCCAGGTCGACGGCATCGTTGCTGCCAACCCGACGCTGCATGCGGCGATCACCGGCGCGCTCGCTCGCTAACGCGCCCTGCGTTTGACCTGAGATATCAGATAAAGGCAGGGTGCGCGCAATGCGCATATCTTGCGCTGCGTTCGGCCAGAAACCGTGATTCAGGGTTTTGGCCGAATGCATTAGGCAAAGCCAATTGCCTTTTCATCTTGCCGGAAATACTCCGGGGGATGCGGGGGCCGGCCCCCCGCGTCGGTCGTATTGCCGCAGGCGATCCGACCCTTTCCGCCAACCGAGGACAGCCATGGCCCGATCCGACAACCTGACCGGTGCGCTTCTGATGATGGCGTCGATGGCAGCCTTCACGCTCAATGACACCATGATGAAGGCGATGGCGGGGCAGATCCCTCTGTTCCAGCTTCTTTTCCTGCGTGGCGTTCTCACCACCCTTGCCGTGGCGGCGATCGCATGGAAGATGGGGGCACTGCGGGCGCGGGTGTCCCGGCGCGACCGGTGGATCATCCTGTGGCGCACCGTGGCCGAGATCGGGGCGGCCTATTTCTTCCTCACCGCACTCTTCAACATGCCCATCGCCAATGTCACTGCGATCCTGCAGGCGCTGCCGCTGACAATCACGCTGGCCGCCGCGCTTTTCCTGCGCGAACCGGTGGGCTGGAAGCGGCTGGCGGCGATCGTGGCGGGGTTCGGGGGGGTTATGCTGATCGTGCGTCCGGGGGCGGCGGATTTCAACCTCTTCTCGCTCTACGCGCTGGCGGCGGTGGGCTTCGTCACGCTGCGCGACCTCTCCACCCGTCGGCTCTCGCGCGAGACGCCGTCGATGCTGGTCACGCTGATCACCTCGGCTGCGATCATGGTTTTCTTCGGGCTGGCGAGCCTTGCAGGTGACTGGGCGCCTATGGGCGGGCGCGAGATCGGCCTGACGGCGGGGGCCGGGCTGATGATCATCGGTGGCTATCTCTTCTCGATCATGGTGATGCGGGTGGGCGAGATCGGCTTTACCGCGCCCTTCCGCTATACCGGGCTGATCTGGGCGCTGGTGCTGGGCTGGCTCGCCTTCGGGGAATGGCCCGAGACGATCACCCTGCTGGGTGCGGGCATCGTGGCCGGCAGCGGGCTTTTCACGCTTTACCGCGAATCCCGTCTGGCACGGGCCGAACGCATCGCCCAGTCGACCCGGACGAGGCCGCGGGGGATGTAGCCACGCGAGGCGGATTGCCGGCGGAGTGCCTGTTGACATCGAATCCGACTCCGCCTATACGCCCCTCCATCCCGGCCGAAGGGGCATTCCCGCGGGCCGATATCAGAACTGAAGTGGTCATGATCCGGGCGGTGGCCGCCCCGATCCTCTGGATACCCACCGCGTCGTACCGGCAGGTTGCATGGTACAGATGCGGTTGTTGCGTTTTGCGGACGCGTGAAGCGCGCGAATTGACGAAACCGCATGGGGAGACGCGCCCCGTGCAGACACATGTGTTGAGAGACGGGGAAAGAGACCCAATGCCAACGATCCAGCAGCTGATCCGCAAGCCGCGTCAGCCGAAAGTCAGAGCCACCAAATCCCTGCACCTGCAGGGTTGCCCGCAGAAGCGTGGCGTTTGCACGCGCGTCTACACCACGACGCCGAAGAAGCCGAACTCGGCCATGCGGAAGGTTGCCAAGGTGCGCCTCACCAACGGCTACGAGGTGATCAGCTATATCCCCGGGGAAAGCCACAACCTGCAGGAACATTCGGTGGTCCTGATCCGTGGCGGCCGGGTGAAGGACCTTCCCGGCGTCCGCTATCACATCCTGCGCGGCGTTCTCGACACCCAGGGCGTCAAGGACCGCAAGCAGCGCCGTTCGAAATATGGCGCCAAGCGTCCGAAGTAAGAGGAAGAAGCCATGTCCCGCCGTCACGCCGCTGAAAAACGCGAGATTCTGCCCGACGCCAAGTTCGGCGACCGGGTTCTGACGAAATTCATGAACAACCTGATGATCGACGGCAAGAAATCGGTTGCCGAACGCATCGTCTACAACGCGCTCGACCGGGTCGAGGACAAGGTCAAGCGCGCGCCGATCGAGATCTTTCACGAGGCGCTCGACAACATCAAGCCCTCGGTCGAGGTCCGCTCGCGCCGGGTGGGCGGCGCCACCTATCAGGTGCCGGTCGAGGTGCGCCCCGAACGCCGCGAGGCGCTGGCCATCCGCTGGCTGATCAACGCCTCGCGCGCCCGCAACGAGAACACGATGGAAGAACGCCTCGCCGGCGAGCTACTGGATGCGGTCAACAGCCGCGGCTCGGCCGTCAAGAAGCGCGAAGACACTCACAAGATGGCCGAGGCGAACAAGGCCTTCAGCCACTACCGCTGGTAAATCCTAGAGGCATTCGGACATGGCACGCGATTATCCGCTCGAACGCTACCGCAACTTCGGCATCATGGCGCATATCGATGCAGGCAAGACCACCTGCACCGAGCGCATCCTGTTCTACACCGGCAAGTCCCACAATATCGGCGAGGTGCATGACGGCGCCGCGACGATGGACTGGATGGAGCAGGAGCAGGAGCGCGGGATCACCATCACCTCGGCCGCGACGACCACCTTCTGGCAGTGGCAGGAAGACCCGACCAAGGAAGGGACCTCCGACACCAAGTTCCGGATGAATATCATCGACACGCCCGGCCACGTCGACTTCACCATCGAGGTCGAGCGCTCGCTCGCCGTGCTCGACGGCGCGATCTGCGTGCTCGACGCCAATGCCGGCGTCGAACCCCAGACCGAGACCGTCTGGCGCCAGGCCGACCGCTACAAGGTGCCGCGCATCGTCTTCGTCAACAAGATGGACAAGATCGGTGCCGACTTCTTCAATTGCGTCAACATGATCGAGAGCCGCACCGGCGCCAAGGCCGTGCCTGTAGCGCTGCCGATCGGCGCGGAAAGCGAACTGGAAGGCATCATCGACCTCGTGACGATGGAAGAATGGGTCTGGAAAGGCGAGGATCTGGGCGCGTCCTGGACCCGTGGCCCGATCCGCGACGAGCTCAAGGACATGGCCGACGAGTGGCGTGGCAAGCTCATCGAGAACGCCGTCGAGATGGACGATGACGCGATGATGGAATACCTGGAAGGCAACGAGCCCGACGTGCCCACCCTGCGCAAGCTGATCCGTCAGGGCACCCTGTCGCTGAGCTTCGTGCCGGTGCTGGCCGGGTCCGCCTTCAAGAACAAGGGTGTGCAGCCGCTCCTGAACGCGGTGATCGACTTCCTGCCCAGCCCGCTCGACGTGGTCGACTACATGGGCTTCTCGCCGGATGACGAGACCGAGACCCGCAACATCGCGCGCCGCGCCGACGATTCCATGCCGTTTGCCGGGCTGGCCTTCAAGATCATGAACGACCCGTTCGTGGGCTCGCTGACCTTCACCCGGATCTATTCGGGCGTCCTGCGCAAGGGCGACAACATCCAGAACTCCACCAAGGGCAAGAAAGAGCGCATCGGCCGGATGATGATGATGCACTCCAACAACCGCGAGGAGATCGAGGAAGCCTTTGCCGGCGACATCATCGCGCTGGCCGGTCTGAAGGATACCACGAC
>JAUIBJ010000507.1 GCA_030428025.1 Alphaproteobacteria bacterium | reverse complement strand
CGCGCCTCTACCGCACCGGCGATCTGGCCCGCTGGCGGGCCGATGGCCGGCTGGAGTTCCTCGGGCGCAACGACCATCAGGTCAAGATCCGCGGCCAGCGCATCGAGCTGGGCGAGATCGAAAGCGCGATGGCCCGCTTTGCCGGGCTGGCCGAGGCGGTGGCGATCCCGCGCGAGACGGCGGCCGGCGATGTGCGGCTGGCGGGCTACTACACCGCCACAGGTCAAGTGGACGAGGCCGCGTTGCGCGCGCATCTGAAGGCGGAACTGCCCGAGGCGATGGTGCCCGCCGACCTGATGCGGCTCGACGCGATCCCGCTCACGCCCAACAAGAAGATCGATCGCAAGGCCCTGCCCGAGCCGCGGCGCGTTCCTGCCCCGGCCCCCGGCGCCGCCCGCGCCGCGGCCGAGGCGACCGATCTGGAGAAACAGATCGCTTCGGTCTGGTCGGCGGTGCTGGGCGTGGCAGATATCGGCCCTGCGGACAGTTTCTTCGATCTGGGCGGGCATTCCCTGCTGGCTGTGCAGGCGCATCGCAATCTGCGGCAGCGCCTCGGGATCGAGACGCTGTCGATCACCGACATCTTCCGCTTCCCGGTGCTGCGAGATCTGGCCCGGCATCTGGGCGAGCCTGAGCGCGGCGCGCCCGCCCCGGCGCCGGCCGAGGACGCGCAGGCACGCAGCGCCACCATGTCGAAACGCCGCGCGATGCGGGCAGGCCGTGAAAGGCAGGTGTCATGAGCGCCCCCGCCACCTCCCACGCCGCCTTCTGCCTGGAGGAAGAGATCCAGACACTTTTCCCCCCGGCAGTGACCGTGGCGGTGACCGATCCGGCCGGGGCGCATCCGGCGATATTCGCCGCCGAGGCCCGGGCCATCGCCGAAGCCCGTCCCAACCGGCAGCGAGAGTTCCGGGCGGGACGCGCGGCGATCCGGGCTGCGCTGACCCGCATGGGGCTGCCCCCCTCGCCCGTACCCGCCGGGCCGGACCGCGCGCCGGTCTGGCCCGTGGGCGTGACCGGCAGCCTGTCGCATAGCGAGACGGTCTGCGTCGCCGCGCTGGCACCCGCCCGCGCCCTGACGGCGATCGGCGTGGATATCGAACCGGCCGAGGCGCTGTCAGAGGCGCTGCTTCCCGAGATCTGCGGCCTGCCCGAACGGGCGTGGCTCTCGACCCGCCCGCCCCGGGAAAGGGGGCTGCTGGCCAAGCTGATCTTCAGCGCCAAGGAATGCGCCTACAAGGCCCAGTACACGCAAAGCCGCAGCTTTCTGGAGTTTTCCGATCTGGAGGTGACGCTCGCCCCGGAAACCGGCCAGTTCGACGCAACCCTCCGCAGGGCGGTACCCGGTTTCGACGAAGGCACGCGGCTCTTCGGTCGCTTCGCGATCACGCAAGGCCATGTCGTCACCGCGCTGGCGGTGCCATAGCGCGGGCAGGGAGCGATAGGGACGTGATGGACAGAAGTTTTCTGCTGCTGCTCGGCCTGGCGACGCTGGCGATGCTGGCGGGCGCGATCTGGGTGCTGATGCTGCGGCCTGCGGCGGGGCCGGACCGGCTGCGCATCGCCTATTCCCAGCCCGCGCCGCCCGCCGCTCAAGAGGGCCTGCACGTCTTCCACCTGGGGCACAGCCTTGTTGGACGCGACATGCCGGCGATGCTGGAGCAACTGGCCGGAGACGGTCACCGCTACGAAAGTCAGCTTGGCTGGGGCACCTCGCTGAAAGAGCATTGGGAGCCGGGCGAGACCATCAACGGTTTTGAGACCGAAAATGACCATCCCCGGTATCGCGACGCACGCAAGGCGGTAAGTTCGGGAGAATATGACGCGGTGGTGCTGACCGAGATGGTCGAGTTGCGGGATGCGATCAAATATCACCAGAGCGGCAAATATCTGGCGAAATGGGCGGCCCTCGCGCGGCAGGCCAACCCCGACACGCGGATCTATCTTTACGAAAGCTGGCACCGGCTGGACGACGAGGAGGGCTGGCTCGACCGACTCGACCGGGATCTGGAGCGTCTGTGGAAGCCAGAGCTTCTGGCGCAGGATCTGCGCCGCAACAAGCCCGAGCGGCCCGTCTATCTTATCCCGGCGGGCCAGGTGATGGCGGCCTTCGTGCGCAAGCTTGAGGCACGGGGCGGCGAGGGACCGGTGAGCAGTCGCGAAGACCTGTTCCAGCGCAAGGAGGACGGCGCGCTCGACCCGATCCATATCAACGATCTGGGCGCCTATCTGGTGGCGCTGACGCATTACGCGGTGCTCTATCAGCGTTCGCCGGTCGGCCTGCCGCACCGTCTCACCCGCGCCGACGGCAGCCCGGCCGACGCCCCGCCAGAGGCCATTGCCCGGTTGATGCAGGAAACCGTGTGGGAGGTCGTCCGGACCCGTCCGGAAACCGGCGTGCCCAGGTGACGCGACGGCCGGAGCAAAAGGACGACCGCCAGATGCCCCCGCGGGCCACGGTAATCGTCCCGGCCAGCAACGAGGCGGGCTATATCGGTGCCTGCCTTGAAGCCGTTCAGGCCTCGGAGACCGCGGTACCTTTCGAAACCATCGTCGTTGCCAATGGCTGCACCGACGACACCGCCGTCAAGGCCCGCTCGGTGGTCCATCGGCCCGACCGGCCGGTGCGGATCATCGACACCCCCGAGGGTGGCAAGCTTCGCGCCCTGCAGACAGGGGACGAGGCTGCTCGCGCGCCACTGCGGCTCTATCTCGACGCCGACGTGATCGTCAGCTCCGGGCTGATCGGGGCGCTGATCGCCGCGCTTGAGGGCGAGGGTGCGCGATATGCCAGCGGCACGCCCCGCATCGCGCCCCCGCGAAGTGCCGTCACCCGTGCCTATGCAAGGTTCTGGCAGCAGTTGTCTTTCTTCACCACCGGCGTGCCGGGCTTCGGCCTGTTCGCGATGAATGCCGAGGGCCGCGCCCGCTGGGGCGACTGGCCCGACATCGTCTCCGATGACACATTCGCGCGGCTGAACTTTGCCCCAAACGAACGCCATATCGTCTCTGAAACCTATAGCTGGCCAATGATCGAGGGGCTCTCGGCGCTGGTGCGGGTGCGCCGCAGGCAGGATCGCGGCGTGCGCGAGATCGCCCGGCGCTTTCCCGAACTCATGCGAAACACGGACCGGGGGTACGCCGACAGGGCGCGGAAGGCCCGCGCCGCGCTGCGCGACCCGTCGGGCTTTGTGGTCTACGGTCTGGTGGCGCTCTGCGTCCGGCTTGTGCCGGCCTCGGGCGGCTGGGTCCGGGGCCGCTGAACCGCCGGTTGCGCGGCCATGGCGGCGCGGAAATGACCGGCCAGTTTTTCCGCCTCGCGATACATGTCATGACGGTCCAGTACACGGGCGCGCGCCGCCTGCCCCATCGCCGCACGTTCGGCCGGGTTGAGCGCGGCCAGTTCTCGCACCGCTTCGGCCAGCGCGGCATCGTCGCCCGCCGGCACCAGCCAGCCGGTAACGCCGGGCTGCACCAGTTCGGGGATGCCCGCGACATAGGTCGTGATCACCGGACGGCCGGCCGCCATCGCCTCCATGATCACCATCGGCAGACCCTCGGCGAAACTTGGCAGCACCAGCGCATGGGCGCGGGCAAGGGC
>JAUIBJ010000506.1 GCA_030428025.1 Alphaproteobacteria bacterium | reverse complement strand
CCCGCATGAACGGGGTAGCTGTCGTCGATGAGGTAACTGTTACCGATGATACCGATGATCGGGCGGGTCATGGGGGCCTTGTGTCTGTTCGTGATAGAGAATGTCTATCCGCCCGCAGCATATAACAACACCTGCGATCCCGCACAATCCGCCGCGCGTGGCTGCAGAGGCACGGGCACGCCCACCTATTCGTCGATGACCTCTCTCTCGCCGGTGCGGCCGTCGATCTTGACATCCGCGTCTTCGGGCTCGTTGCCGTTATAGGCCAGCCAGGTGATGAAGGCGAAGAGCAGAAGCGCCGCGAAGGCGACGCCCAGCCCCATGCCGATCAGCGGCCCCTTGTGGCGGCGTTCCTGTTTCTCGATATCTGTCTTGGGTGCGGACATCATTCCTCTCCGGTGACGTCGTTCGTTTCGTTGCAAACCGCACGGTTGCGGCCTGACGCTCGGGGTCATAACGTCCCGCCACGCCCCGATGTTCCAAGCCGGAGACCGCCCATGAAGGATGCCGCCCCCCAGACCGTCCATCTCAAGGATTACACGCCCTTCGGCTATCTGATCGACAAGGTGTCTCTGACCTTCCTTCTGCATCCCTCGCAGACGCGGGTACGCGCGCGTATCGCCTTCCGCCCCAATCCGGAGACCAGCGACCGGCGGTTCTTCCTGCATGGCGAGGGGCTGACGCTCATCTCGGCCAGTATCGACGGGGCGCCGGTCGCGCCCGAAATCACCGAGGAGGGGCTCACCTGTGCCGTCCCAGACGCCCCTTTCCTGTGGGACTCGGAAGTGCAGATCGACCCCGCCGCCAATACCGCGCTGGAGGGACTCTACATGTCGAACGGCATGTATTGCACGCAATGCGAGGCCGAAGGCTTTCGCAAAATCACCTATTACCCCGACCGCCCGGATGTGATGGCCCCCTTCGACGTGCGCATCGAGGGCGACGAACCGGTGCTGCTGTCGAACGGCAATCCCGGAGCGAAGGGCGACGGCTTCGCCGAGTGGCACGACCCCTGGCCCAAGCCCGCCTATCTCTTCGCGCTGGTGGCGGGCGATCTGGTCAACCATCCGGGCCGGTTTACCACCCGGTCGGGGCGCGAGGTGGCGCTCAACATCTGGGTCCGCCCCGGCGACGAGCACAAATGCGCCTTCGCCATGGAAAGCCTGATCAAGTCGATGACATGGGACGAGGACGTATACGGGCGGGAATACGATCTCGACGTCTTCAACATCGTCGCAGTGGACGATTTCAACATGGGCGCGATGGAGAACAAGGGGCTGAACATCTTCAATTCCGCCGCCGTACTGGCCAGCCCCGACACCTCGACCGACGCCAATTTCGAACGTATCGAGGCAATCATCGCGCATGAATACTTTCACAACTGGACCGGCAACCGCATCACCTGCCGCGACTGGTTCCAGCTTTGCCTGAAGGAAGGGCTGACCGTCTTCCGGGATGCCGAGTTCACCGCCGACATGCGCTCGGCCGCCGTGAAGCGCATCGAGGACGTGATCGCCCTGCGCGCCCGCCAGTTCCGCGAGGATAACGGCCCGCTGGCACACCCCGTGCGACCCGAAAGCTTCGTCGAGATCAACAATTTCTATACCGCCACCGTCTACGAGAAGGGCGCCGAGCTGATCGGGATGCTGAAGACGCTGGTGGGCGACGAGGATTATGCCCGGGCGCTCGACCTCTATTTCGAACGGCACGACGGCGAGGCCGCCACCATCGAGGACTGGCTCAAGGTCTTCGAGGATGCCACGGGCCGGGATCTGACGCAGTTCAAGCGTTGGTACACGGATGCCGGCACACCGCGGATCGAGGTGACGGAAGAGTATGACGACGGCACGTATACCCTTCATTTCGAACAGAAAACTCCGCCAACGCCGGGACAGGAGGACAAGCCGCCGCGGGTCATACCCATCGCCGTGGGGCTGCTGGGCCCCAATGGCGACGAGGTCCGCGAGACGGAAATTCTGGAGATGACCGAGGAGAAGCAAAGCTTCAGTTTCGAAGGGCTCGGCGCGAAGCCGGTGCCGTCGATCCTGCGCGGTTTTTCGGCCCCGGTGATCCTGCGGCGCGAAATCCCCGATGCCGAACGCGCCTTCCTGCTGGCCCATGACACCGACCCCTTCAACAAGTGGGAGGCGGGTCGCGATCTGGCGCGCGCGGGGCTTCTGGCGATGCTGCGCGAGGGCGCGGCACCGGACGGACTCTATCTCGACGCGGTGCAGGCCATGGCCCGCGACGAGGCGCTCGACCCGGCCTTCCGCGCGCTCGCCCTCGGCCTGCCCAGCCAGGACGATCTGGCCCAGGCCCTGCATGACGCCGGCACAACGCCCGATCCCCAGGAGATCTGGGAGGCGCTGGAGCGGCTGAAAGACGCCCGGGCACAGGCGATGCAGGATCTCGCGCCGAAGCTCTATGCGCAGTATCAGGTGACGGACCCTTACAGGCCGGACGCCGCGCAGTCGGGCGCGCGGGCGTTGGCCAATGCTTCGCTCGGGCTGATCACGCGGCTCGATGGGGGTGCACAGGCGCAGAAACAGTTCGACGGCGCCGACAACATGACCCAGCAACTGGCCGCTTTTTCCTGTCTTTTGCAGGCAGGACGCGGCGAGGCCGCGACGCGTGCCTTCTATGACCAGTGGCGGCACGACCGGCTGGTGATCGACAAGTGGTTCATGATGCAGATCGTCAATGCCAAGCCGGACCGCGCGGCGGATATGGCCGAAGCCCTCACCCGGCATCCCGATTTCACCATGAAGAACCCGAACCGCTTCCGCGCCACGCTGGGCGCTCTGGCGATGAACCCGGCCGGGTTCCACCGCAAAGACGGCAACGGATACCGGGTGCTGGCCGACTGGCTGATCAGGCTCGACCCGCTCAACCCGCAGACCACGGCGCGCATGTGCACGGCCTTCGAGACGTGGAGGCGCTACGATGCCGGGCGGCAGGCGAAGATCGGCGCGGAGTTGAACCGAATCCTCGTCGTCGAGGGCCTCAGCCGTGACACGACCGAGATGGTGAGCCGCATCCTCGCAGCCTGAGGCGGATCAGGGCTGGCCGGCGAGCGCGGCCGGCCGCGCCATCGGCCGCACCAGCGCAAAGCCGCGCGTGGCGATCGTCGCCACCGGTCGCGCCCGGGGTCGGGTCGAAGACAGCGGCTTGCAGTACTTCTGCCGTTTCGTCCAGGCCATCATCTCGGCCCGCTTGCTTCGGCTCAGAAGAGGCCCCCAATCGGCCGCCACGCCCCGCCGTCCATGCGCCACCACCCCGTCACGGGCAACGGTGCGCGCCATGATCCGGATCGCGCAGGAGAGGTTGGCCGGCCCGTCGGTGAGCGCACCGCCGTTCCTGGCATGGCAGCCATAGCCGCGCGCCGTGGCCGGCAGGATCTGCAACAGCCCGAACCATCGGCCGCCGCCGCCCACCGCCTCTGGCCGCCAGGTGCTTTCATGCTTGGCCAGCGCCGAGAGGAACCCCACCCAGAAGGCCCGGCGCCGCTCGGGCCCGGCGCTCGCATAGCCCGGACACCAGTCGGCAATATCCCGCGGAACCATCTCGGAGAGCGCGCGCCCATGGGTCTTGAGCGCCGAAATCG
>JAUIBJ010000505.1 GCA_030428025.1 Alphaproteobacteria bacterium | reverse complement strand
TAAGGCCAAGGCAGCTGAGCGATGGGTGGAAGCCGTTAATCGCCTCGGTGAGCACGGTATATGGAAATACCTGTTGGTGGAGGATCCGGGGCGGCTGGCCATCCAGATGAACGCGTTTACTCAGGACAAGTGGGAGGAAGGGCCATTTCAGCTTTCGTAGACCAGCGCTGAATGGTCGAGCAAAATCTACCGACCAAAGCTCGTTCAGAGGCTGGTTGGATTTCGGTTCCTTTCCAAGAACGCCACTGGCATCGAAGTGTTCCGGTGAAGCGAGGAACTGTCCCTTCATTTTCAGTTGGTTACGGGCTCAACACCGAATCTGCGCAGTCGAGAGGCCCGGAGAATATCGACCCTGAGAGACCGCTTCCGGGCCTCCCGGCGCAGGGGCCAGTGCTCAGCCCCTCCCGCATAACCCTCGAAAACAACGGAAAAATCCGGCCGCCGCCGGATGGGGAGAACGCTTTCGCAGGGGCAAGTGGCGGAGAGAGAGGGATTCGAACCCTCGAGACGGTTCCCCGCCTACACACTTTCCAGGCGTGCGCCTTCGACCACTCGGCCACCTCTCCGTGCGGCGCTACTTAGCGTCTCGGCGGGGCGCTGCGCAAGGGGGATCGGGCGAAATTCTGGCCACCCGTGATCAACCGGCCAGATGCAGGCTGACCCGCCGGTTCTGGCGGCCTTTCTTCTCGATCTTGCCAAGGGTTACGCTGCCGATCTCGCCTGTCCGGGCGACGTGAGTGCCGCCGCAGGGTTGCAGGTCGACCTGACCCGCGCCCTGTCCGATCCGCACCAGCCGCACCCTGCCCTGCCCCATCGGCGGTTTGACCGACATGGTCTTTACAAGGCCGGGATTGGCCTCAAGTTCAGCGTCCGTGATCCAGTCGTCAGTGACGGGCAGGTCGCGGGCAATGAGGGCATTCAGGTCCGATTCCAGCGCCGCCACGTCTTCCGGCGGCTCTGGCATGTCGAAATCGAGGCGCCCCTTCTCCGTGCCGATCTGGCCGCCCGTGACCGGCAGAGGGATCACGACCGAGAGAAGATGCAAGGCGGTATGGACCCGCATGTGCCGGTAGCGACGGTCCCAGTCGAGGTGCTGAACCACGTCTGTCCCCACCGGCGGCAGGTCCTGCCCCGCCTCGGGCACCAGCACAACCGCACCGACCTCGCCCTTCACTGCCGTGGCAATCTCCAGACGCCCTCCGGACCAGTCGAGAAATCCGCCATCGCCCGGCTGTCCCCCGCCCGTGGGATAGAAGAGGCTCGCATCGACGATCAGCCCGCCCTGATCCGTGTGGCCGGTGACGCTGGCCGGGGCCTCGCGCAGGTAGGCATCGCGGTAGAGTGGCTCTGTCATGCATCGTCCCCCTCGGCATCAGGATCGTTGTGCACCCCGCTCAGGTCGTCGCCGTCATGGTCGCGCGACGGTTGCGGTGGCGCGGTCTTGTGCGCCGGCATGCGTTTTCTGCCCGTCAGATCCTCGGGGTTGCGGATCCAGAGATCGCGCTGCGCGAACGGTATCTCGATCCCTTCGGCCGCAAAGCGTTCGTTGACCTCATGCAGGATCTCGGTCTGGACGTCGAGCTTGAAGTTCACATCCGACAGAATGGCCCGGATCTCGAAATTCAGGCTATCGGCGCCAAAGGCCACGAAATGCACAGATGGTGCCGGATCGACCATGACCAGGGCTTGCGCCTCGGCAATCTCCATCAGCATCGCCTGCACCTTTCGGGTATCGGTGCCATAGGCCACACCCACCGGAATGATCAGCCGCCCGGTCAGGTTGGTTCGCGTCAGGTTCGTCACAACACCCGAGACGAGATCGGCATTGGGCACGATCACATCCGTACGGTCAAAGGTCTCGATCCAGGTGGAGCGGACCGAGATGCCGCGCACCGTGCCGAACTGGCCATTGACCTCGATCATGTCGCCTTCGGAGATCGGTCGCTCGATCAGCAGGATGATGCCCGAGACGAAGTTCTGGACGATGTTCTGCAAACCGAAACCGATGCCGACCGACAGCGCACCGGCGACGATCGCAAGCGAGGAAAGGTCGATCCCGGCCCCGGTGATGGCCACCAGTGCGGCAAGGAAGATCCCGACATAGCCAATGCCCGAGACGATGGCGTTCTGCACACCCTTTTCCAGCTCGGTCCGGGGCAGAATGGTGGAGCGAAGCGCGCTTTGCACCAGCCGGGTAATCGCATAGCCGAGGATAAAGATCAGGATCAGCGCCAGGACCGCGGCAGGCGAGATCCGGGTATCACCGATCGACACACCTTCGCTGAAACGGGTCCAGGTTTCCGACAGGTCAGCGGTTCGGGCCCCCCAGATCAGCGCGAAGATCGGCACCGAGAGCAGGGTCAGCACGAAGCCGATCAGGACCGGCACCAATGCCTCGCGCCCGTCCTCACCCTTTCGGAAGGCTAAAACGTAAATGTCGGTGGCGAAACGCTGCATCAGCAGGATCATTCCGATAAGGCCCAACGAACCGACCGTGGGCCAGATCAGCGCATTGGCCGCCGCGACATAGCCGATAACGGCAAGAAACGGGGCAACGACCGACACGGCGACGACCGCAGTGCCGATAAGCCGCAGAACGGAGTTGCGGAACTCCAGCGCGCCGGCCATGCCCTCGCCCGTGCGGGGGCGCAGGAGCATGCCGAGCCGGAAGAGGAGGACGGCCACGACGCAGACAAGTGGCGCCGACCAGACCGCCTGTGCGGCCATCGACAACGGTGGCCGCACCTCGGTGATGAAGGCATCGCGGAAAATCTCTGCCGCGCCAACCAGACCGATCAGATTGGCGTGAAACCGTGCCTCTGAGGCGCGTTCCGCAAGGGGCGCATAGCCGCCCTCTGTACGAAACAGCCAGCTTGCAATCCAGCGCGCGAAGAAGAAGACAAAAGCCGCACCCGGCACCGCATCGATCAGCGCCCCAGAGCGCAGACCCGTCATACCGCTCGCCTTGATGGCGAGTACGAGAAAGACGGTGCCGAGCACAGGCACGATGAACTGACCGAGCGAAACGATGGCCGCGGCGATCGTGCGCGCCCGCATCGACACACCGGTCAGAAGTCGGGTCGTCATCCGCTCCATGAAGCCGGGGCCGCGCAGGACGAGAATCGCGGCCACAAGCAGATAGAAAGCGATCGCTGGCAGATTGTTCTTCAGTTCCACTCTGCGCGCAGGGTTGGACCAGGCCTCCCTGGTCTCGTCGCCAAGAGTGCGCATGCCCTGTTGCAGCACCGCCCAGCCTGCGGGCCAGTTGACGGGATTGAGTGGCGAGGGTGATAGCCGCAACAACTCGCTCGCCTGGCGCGCGCGAATACGGGCGTCGATCTGACGGATCAGACCCTCGGCGCGGCTGTGCGCTTCCTCAGCCGCGATCCCGGGCGCCTGAAGTTCGGCCAGCTTGCGCTGCAGTTCCTTGCGTCGCTCGGCTATTTCCGGGGCGTCGGGCACCTCATCGGTCGGGGCGGGACCGAGCGCCGAAATCTGGTTCCGGACCGTCTCGATCTGGGCCGCGTTGGCGCTTTGGGCATTGGTGAATGTCGCGCGCCATTCGACGATCTTCGCGCGAAGCTGTTCCAGCGCGGTATCGGAGG
>JAUIBJ010000504.1 GCA_030428025.1 Alphaproteobacteria bacterium | reverse complement strand
CGCACGCTGCGCATTCTCGAAGCCGCTGCGCAGGCGATCGATCCGCAGACCGGTGTCGCGCTGGCGCCGTGGCGTCTGCATGTCTTCCACCGCGCACAAGGCGGGCTCTGGACCTGCGTCGATCCGGACTGCGCCCGGCGCGGCGATGCGCTGAAAGCCGAGGGCGCGGACTGGCCTTTCGGGCAGATCTACCTGAGCGAGCAAGAGCGTTGTGGATGCGGCGCGCCGGTGTTGGAAATCACTGCCTGCGACGAATGCGGCACGCCATGGTTGCGCGCTGAGGTGATGAACCAGGGGGCACATCGCATTTTGGGGCAAGCCAGAAACGGCGGCGCCGACGATGACTACATCCTCGACGTCGAACCCGAGGACGCGGCCGACGACGCTGGGCCAATGCTGTCCGAAAGTGTGGTGGTGGGCCCCGCTGGCGACGCGCCCGGTGAGCTATTGCGCCTCTCCGACAGCCACCTTTTTGAACGCCCACCCGAGGGCGACCGGGTCCTGCCCCTGACCATCCTCGCGGAAGCGGATCGCGGCTGTTGCGACCGGGCGGCGCACGCTGGCGTCACGGTTCGTCCCCAGCGGTTCGGCGCGCCGTTCCTGATGGGCAACGCCATGCCGCTGCTGATCGAGGCCGTAAAGCCAAGCTGCTACGACCACCCCGTCCCGTTCGGTGGGCGCCGGTTTTTGTCCTTCACCGACTCGCGGCAGGGCACGGCGCGGTTTTCCGCCAAGCTGCAACAGGATGCGGAGCGCACGCTGACCCGCGCCATCGTCTACCATTCGGTTCAGGCGCAGTCGAGCGATCCGGAAACGGCCGCCCAGTTGCGGAATGCGATCGAGGCGCTTCGCCCGATCGCGGCGACCCAGCCGGTGCTGTCCACTCAATTGGCGCAGATGGAAGAGAAATTGCGCCACGCAGAGGGCGCGCCGAACCCCGTGGCCTGGTCCGACATGGTCCAGCGGATCGCCCAGAACGAGGAGTTCCGAAGCTTCGCTCGGCCGGTCTGGTGCGACCGACCCTCCAAGGGGGACGATGCTCTGGCGACGCATGCTACCGCATTGGCCGAACTCTTCCTCTACCGCGAGTTCTTTCGCCGCCCGCGCCTTCAGAACAACGCGGAGACCATGGGGCTGGCGCGCCTGCTGTTCCCTGAGCTTGTCGCACAGGCCGAGCTTTCGGTTCCCGAACCGTTTCGCGAAGCTTCCCACGACGCGGCGGTCTGGGCCGATCTGCTGCACGCCGCGATCGATATGATCTTCCGGACCAATCTGGCGATGATCCTGCCTGAAACCCCAGCCGATGTTCGGCACTGGATTTCGCCGCGCAGCTCGGTATCTGTCATCGTCGAACCCGGCCTGAGCCGCGAAGATGCGAACGGGATAGACAATCCGAGGTTTTTTCCCAACGCACGATCGGACCGGTCGAACCTTGTTCGGCTCGTTTACCGCCTCATCGGAGGAGATGGTGACAGCGCAACCGATCGGGAACGCGCAGGGCAGGTTTTGGCGGCCATATGGGAGGCGTTGCGCCGATCACAGGTGATTGCGCAGGTCGCCCCAAGTGCCTGGCGCCTCGAATTGAAAGAAGCATCAATTGCGCCACTGAAGACCGTGTTCGAATGCCCGGTCACGCGTCGGCTGCTGCCGGTCGCCCCCGGGGGGGCCTCGCTGAATGCGGTCAATGACCCGGCAACGGTAAACCCCATCGCGATGCCCGCGTTGCCGGAGGCGGCGCCCATGGGCACGTCTGACAAGCAGCGAGATGCCTTGCGCACCTGGCTTGCTAATGACGCGACTGTTGCGGCACTGCGCCTTGGCGGTCACTGGACTGACCTTCATGATCGCACCGTCGAGTTCACGCCATTCCTGCGTGCGCAGGAGCATTCCGCCCAGATCGACCGGCCGAGCTTGCAGACCTACGAGAATGCCTTTCGCGAGGGGCGCATCAACGTGCTCAACTGTTCCACCACGATGGAGATGGGCGTCGACATTCCCGATGTCGGGCTGGTGGTGAACACCAACGTGCCTCCTTCGCCGGCCAATTACCGCCAGCGCATCGGTCGCGCGGGCCGGCGGGGCGAACCCTGGGCGATGGCCTTCACCTTCTGCAAGGACCTCCCGCTCGACAACATGATTTTCCGCGAGCCCGCCCGGCTGTTGCAGGCGCAGGTCGCCGCTCCACAGGTTCGGCTCGATTCCGCCGTCCTCGTCCAGCGCCATGTGAACGCCGCGCTGCTGGGGCTGTTCCTGCGCGAACAAGGCGGAACCAGCATACGCGCGAGTATGGCTTCCCTCATGGGCGCGACCGAAACGCCCGAAGCGCCTTTCATGCCCGACAGCTTGGCCGATGCCTTTCACGAGGCGCTGAAAGGGGACTGGGGTGCGCGCGACGCCGTCGCCGAGGCCCTGGATCGGTTGGTCGACGGCACGTGCCTCGCAGGGCGCTCTGGCCTGGTGATGCAGGCCGAGACCGCGTTCGCCCGGATGCGGGACCGGTGGCGCGACGAATACGAACTACTGCTTCAGGCGCAGGCTGCCTATCCCGAGACTGATCCGGCCCACAGGCTCTACAAGGCGCGCGCGAAGCGCATGCGCGACGAGTTCATGATGACAGACCTCGCGCGCCGCGGCTTCACGCCCTCCTACGGCTTCCCGGTCGACGTGGTGTCCTTTGATCACGCCGGTACCGGCGGCAACGGCCAGGCGGGGCCTTCCCGCCCGCTCGACATGGCAATCCGCGAATATTCGCCGGGCTGCGAGGTGGTAATCGACGGGCTCGTGCACCGGTCGGACGGCGTGCTGCCCACCTGGGGCAACCGCAACGATCCAAGCTCGGTCGAGGATCTGCACACGCTGTTCACCTGCCATACGTGCAACAATTTCGGGACGACGCGGCACGATGCGACGGACTGCCCTCGCTGTGGGCAGCAGTTGGAACGGACGGAACTCCTGCGCCCCTCTGGCTTTCTTGGCACCCGCCGTCCGCACAGCGCCTATGAACAACTCGCCCACGTGCCGCCCGACCCGCCGCGCGTCTCGGCCGAGCCGGAGCCGTGGGTGGCCTTGCCTGACCCGGAGGTCGGGCGTCACCGGACCGCGCGCGAAGGCCGCGTGCTTGTCACGGCCTCGGGCGATCATGGTGACGGATACGCAGTCTGCATCGCTTGCGGCCGCGCGGAGGCGGAGATGGGCGACGGCGACGTTCCCCTGCCGCAGGGCATGGTCCGGCACAGGCCGCTGCAACGCCTGCGCGACAATCCCCGCCATGACGGGCTGTGCCCCGCCAACGATGATGCCTCGCGCAAGATCCGCCGACACGTGAAGCTTGGGACAGAAATGACCACCGACGTTTTCGAGCTTCAGCTCGACGCGCTGGCCAACAATGAGACTGGGCGCGCCCAGGCCGCCGCGCTTGGTGCCGGGCTGCGCGAGGCGCTGGCGGCGCGGCTGGGCGTCGATGCCGAAACGATGGGTCTGGCTGTCGCGCCTGGCCTGCGGCCTGACGGGGCGCGGCGCAGTTCTGTCTTCCTTTACGACAAGGCATCGGGTGGCTCGGGCTTCGCCTCGGTGGCCGAACGCGATCTGCCAAGCCTGCTGCGCGATACGACCG
>JAUIBJ010000503.1 GCA_030428025.1 Alphaproteobacteria bacterium | reverse complement strand
CTGATCGTCACCTCCGACGGCTTTGCCGTCGCGCCGGACATCACCATTCCCGACGATGCCCGCAGCCTGTCGATCAATGCCGATGGCGAGGTCTATGCCTATTTCGCCGATGCGGCCGAGGCCGAGCTTCTGGGCCAGTTCAACCTTGTGGGCTTCACCAACCCCAAGGGTCTGGAGGCGATCGGCGGCAACCTATTCCGGGAAACCGAGGCCTCGGGACTGCCGCAGGTCAGCACGCCCGGCCAGGACGGGCTCGGCACGCTCCGGCAGGGCTATCTGGAGGACAGCTCTGTGGACGCGGTGCGCGAGGTGACCGAACTGATCGAGGCCCAGCGCGGCTATGAGCTCAACGCCAAGGTCATTTCCGCCGCCGACCAGATGCTGGGCGCGACCACGCAGGTGCGCTGATGCTGTCGCGCCTCGCCCTCTGTCTGACCCTCGCTCTTGCCGGTGCCTCGGCGCAGGCCGACACCATCGTCGCCGCGCGGACCATCCGGGCGCAGAGCGTGATTTCGGCGCAGGATCTCGCCGTCAGGGAGGGCGACATGCCCGGTGCCGCCACCCATCCCGACGACGTGATCGGACAGGAGGCGCGGGTGGCGCTCTATGCCGGCCGGCCGATCCGGCTGGCCGATATCGGCCCACCGGCGGTGGTCGACCGCAACCAGATCGTGCCGCTCATCTTCGACCATGGCGGGCTGCGCATCTCCACCGAGGGCCGTTCGCTTTCCCGTGCCGGCGCCGGCGAGTGGGTGAGAGTGATGAACCTCACCTCCCGCAGCACCGTCTCCGGCCGGGTGGCGGCGGATGGCCGCGTCTATGTATCCCCCTGAGGAGGTTTCCCGTGAGCCCGTCGATTCGTCTCTCTTTCTGCGCATTCCTGCTCCTTTCCGCCTGCGGTCGGCTGGACCATCTGGGTCGCCCGCCGACCCTGACCGAGGCGGAGGACAGCGACGAACATGCCGCGATGCTCTATCCCGGCCTGCCGCTCACCGCCGAGCCGGACCGCACCGTCGACCGTGCCTCGCTCTGGAGCGGCGGGCGCCAGTCGCTGCTGGGCGACCGGCGCGCACTTCAGCGCGGCGATATCCTGACGGTGGTGATCGAGATCGACGAGGAGGCGGCGATCTCGAACCGTACCTCGCGGTCGCGCAGCGGCTCGGAGGGCCTTCGGATTCCGCAGCTCTTCGGCCTGCCGCAACGGGCAAACGAGGATCTGCCCGAGGGCGCCAGCCTGGACGAGGCGGTGTCATTGTCGTCGGACAGTTCCAGCAGCGGCGACGGGACCGTGCGCCGGCAGGAGGAACTGACCTTGCGGGTGGCGGCGACGGTGACCAACGTGCTGCCCAACGGCGTGCTGGCCATCGCCGGCACCCAGGAGGTTCGGGTCAATTTCGAACTGCGCGAGCTTCTGGTCAGCGGTTACGTCCGCCCCGAGGACATCTCGCGCCAGAACGAGATCACCTATGACAAGATCGCCTCGGCCCGGATTTCCTATGGCGGGCGCGGGCAGATCACCGATGTCCAGCAGCCGCGCTATGGCCAGCAGATCCTCGACATGATCCTGCCGTTCTGAGGAGGGCGACCGCGATGATGAAACTGCTCCTTCCGCTCGTCCTTGCCGTTCTCGGGGTTGCCGGCGGCGTCGGCGCCGGGCTGGCGCTGAAACCCGCGGCCCACGAGGACGTGAGGGACAACCCCTGCGGAGAAATCGAGACCACCAAGGCCGAGAAGGACGGCCACACCGGGAAAGAGGACGACCATGGCGAGGCGACGGAGGGCGAGCATGACTACATCAAGCTCAACAATCAGTTCGTGGTGCCGGTGGTCAACGGCGATCTGGTCGACTCGCTGGTGGTGATGTCGCTCAGCGTCGAGATCGCACCCGGCCAGCGCGAGACGGTCTATGCCCGCGAGCCGAAACTGCGCGACGCGCTGCTTCAGGTTCTGTTCGACCACGCCAATATGGGCGGGTTCAAGGGCGCTTTCACCAATGGCAACAATCTCGACATGCTGCGGACCGCCCTGACGGAAACCGCCCGCACGGTCCTGGGCAAGTCCGTGCGCAGCATCCTGATCGTCGATATCGCCCGACAGGACGTCTAGCCCGCAAGGCCGCGCCGCCGGGCCTCGTCAAGCAGAACCAGATCCTGTTCCTGCCCAATCTGCCGCTTTTCCCGCTCATTTCGTGCCGTTCTCGCCGCGCGGGCGACAAGTGCCTCGGCCGCTTCGCTGCGGCCATGGGCGCGGCGCAGCTCCTGCAGGGCAGCGCCCTTCATCGCCAGCACCCGCGCCAGCCTGATCTGCAACTGCCGTCTGGTGCGGTTGACCCATCCCTGCCAGAGCATGTCTGCCCCGACGCTGCGCTGGGCCAACATGTCGCCGGCATTGAGGCTTCGCGCGGCGCGGCACTTGGTCTCAAGCGCGGCCAGTTCCTCGCGCAGTTCCGCCTCATCGGCCGCCAGCCGCCGCATCTTCGCTTCTGTGGCGGTACGGGTCGCGGCGGCAAGCGCGGCGAGGTCTCGGAGCGGATCGGGGCTCATCCGAAGGCACGCGCCCGACGGCGCATTCTTTCGGCGAACCGGATCGCGGCGGCCACGGCCCGGTAGTGCTCTGGCGCGATTTCCCGGCCGATCTCGGTGGTGGCGAATAGCGCACGCGCGGTGGGCGGGTCGTGCCGCACCGGCACGCCAGCCCCGAAGGCACGTTCGCGAATGGCCAGCGCCATGTGGTCGGCCCCCTTGGCCACGCAGACCGGCGCCGCCCCGGGCAGCCGGCTCCAGCGCAGGGCGACCGCGAAATGGGTGGGGTTGACGATCACGACGTCGGCCTTGGGCACCTCGGCCATGGCCTGATCCATGGCGATCTTCTGGGCCCGCTGGCGGCGTTCCTGCTTCATATGCGGGTCGCCCTCGTGCTGCTTGTGCTCTTCGCGGATCTCGCGATGCGACATGCGGTTGCGGCGCAGATGGTCGAAATGGTGCCAGATGTAATCGACAGCACCGATAGCCAGCGCAATGACCAGCACGACAGAGAAGAACTCGACCAGCATCTGCACCATCAGCGTGCCCACGATCTGCGGCTCGGCATGCAGAGCGCCGGCCATGTCGGAAAGGCGGACTGCAAGGAAAGCCCCGAGCAACAGCGAGTAGAGCAGGAGCTTGGCGAAGCTCTTCGCGAATTCGAAAAGGCCGGAGAGGCCATATTTGTTCTTCGCGTTCTGCACCGGGTTGATCCGCGACAGGCGGGGGCGGATCTTGTCCGTCGCCACGACGAAACTGCGCTGGCCGATGATCGACAGCAGCGCCAGCGCGGCGGGGATCAGGAACCAGGCGGCCAGGCCGGCGGCGAGGGCGGAGGTCAGTCCAGAGAGAGGCGCAGCCGCGCCGCCCTCGAAGATCATGCCCGAGAGCGGACCGGAGTGGTCGATCAGCGCCATCAGCGCCTCGCTGACCTGGTTGACCGAGGCGCCGCCCGCGGCCAGCGCGGCCAAAAGGAATCCGCCATAGGCCGCCGCGGTGTTGAGATCGGCCGACCGGGCCAGCTCGCCCTTCTTGCGCGCCTCGTCGAGCTTGTGTTGCGTCGGCTCGTGTGACTTGTCGCTCTCGTCGTCCTTCTCT
>JAUIBJ010000502.1 GCA_030428025.1 Alphaproteobacteria bacterium | reverse complement strand
GACCCTTGCGCGCGGCCTCGATGATCTCTTCGGTGGGCGAAATGGCGCCTTTCAGCTCCGCTTCGACGGGGCCAGGCGTTTCATAGGCGTGGATTTCCGACATTGCGTTCCCCCGGGGGCGTTGCAGGCCTGCCAGATAACGCAGGGGCGGCGCAATGGCCAGAGCCGATCTTTCTCGTGGCTCGGGGTTGCGACGGGAATTCGCAGGCAATCTCCCGCCCATTGACTTGAGCGCAACCTCTCATGTGCTAGAGTCTGAAGTGCATGCCCGCTCGGAGGTTCACCCATGCCCAAGCTCATTCGCCTCTACATCAAGAATTGCGCCATCGGCTTTGGCATCGCGGGGGTGTTCGTCGGAATGCTGCTCTGGTTCAACATCGCCAATCTCTGGCATCTGATCAGCACATCCGACAAGGGGTGGCTGGCGCTTCTCATCCTGTGGGTCTCGAACGGGATCATCTTCGCCGGCGTGCAGTTCGCCATCGCCGTGATGCGCCTGAAAGACGACGACGATGACGACGACCATCACGGCGGGCTGCGCCAGCACGTGATGCGCCACGACCACGCCACCGTGCCCGTGCGGGTCGAGCAGGGCCGCGCTTTCTGGCAGAAGCGCTAGGCGTTTCATGTTTGGCACCCGCGAAAGGTGCGGTCGGCCAAGAATGCATGCTGTTGTCGGTTTCGTATGGCCCGCGTGTCTGTGACGGCTTCGAATGATGGCAAGTGTTGTTGAATTGCCACCGGCCGAGGCGGGCAAGTTGATTCCACTGCTGAGCCAGGTCCAGGATGGAATGCTGACGCGCATCCGGACCTCTTTCGCGCCGACACGCCGCATGTGGAATGAGAAGCCTTTCTCACCGACTTCCTGTCCAGGAATAGGGTCACGGCCCTCATTCTTCGCGTCGGGGAAGCCGCGCCGCGCGGTTAACTGATCTACGAGGTGCAGATGCGTGATGCCAGTGCCGTGAAGCTGGCCACCCGCCATGGTTTCCTGCATCACGCCGCAGTCGATGAAGCTTATCGCGGCCGGGGGTCCTGAACCCTGCCGCCGAAATGGCGGCCCGGTTGAGGGCTGAGGGCATCACCCGCATCCGGTCGGAGCACTACGCCTTCAACGCGCCTTCCGCCGCCCTGATGCGCGCGGTCGGGATGACGCCACTCAAGATCACGGTCTGCGGCAAACTGCCTTCCGGCGGCGTGTATTGACTCGCCATCGGCAAGACAGGGGCGCCTGACAGATCCGGCAACGGGCAAATCGGATCTGCAATTCGCAAAAGGGGTGTGGCGGGCCCGCACGCAACCGTTTGGTTCTCTCATTCCCGAGGACCTGTATGTACAGGTGGGCGCCGGGTAACCGGACCACGGCCCGGACAGAGCCAGCTCCCTCGGAATTGTTTAAGGCCACCGGAATGCAACCGTTCACGAGAAGGGCAGCACCCGCCACAATCCGCTACCTAGTGCGTCCGGGGCGCCGCAACAAGGGCTTGCGTACGTTCACTTTTTGTTCATACTGGGCGGCATGACACTCGCCCCCGACATACCGCTTCAGCCCGGACAGGTTCTGGCTCGAGGCGTCTGCCGCCACCTTCTGGATTATGACTTTGTCTGCGTTGAGGAATTCGTGCCCGAACCCGGCAAGCGGGTGGATGTGATGGCACTGGGCCCCAAGGGCGAGATCTGGGTGATCGAGTGCAAGTCCTGCCGTGCCGATTTCCGCGCGGATGCGAAATGGGAAGGCTATCTCGACTGGTGCGACCGCTATTTCTGGGCGGTGGACGAGTCCTTTCCCACTGAGCTTCTGCCGCAGGAAACCGGGCTCATCATCGCCGATGCCTATGATGCCGAGATCGTGCGGATGGGCCCCGAGGCGAAGCTGCCCGCCGCGCGGCGCACCGCGCTCACGCGCCGGTTCGCCCGCCATGCCGCCCGCCGGCTGGGGCAGCTGCGCGACCCGGCGTCATGAGCCGCGCCGCTCGGCACTGCGGGCAGCGGACAGGATTTCCTCGGCGATCTCGCGCGCCTCGTCCGGATCGAAATCCATCGGAATCTCGACGCCGTCTGCCTCGATGAACAGGCGCACCATGCCCTGATCGGTGGGGCCGATCTGAAGGTTGGCTTCGATATCGCGCTCGGTGTTGATGCCCATCCTTCCGGTTCCTCTGCCGCTGTTCCGCAAGGGCCTACCCTCTGCCGGGAGCTTTGACAAGAGAGCCCCGCCGGCGGGCGCCGGCCGCACCGAGTCTTCTCCCCCACCACGGTTTTCCACCCGGATTTCTGACCGGTTACCGCTTGCATTTGCTTAGTCGGGCGGCTAAATCGCCCGTCAGTGCCGCCTTAGCTCAGTAGGTTAGAGCGCTAGATTGTGGATCTAGAGGTCCCCCGTTCGAGCCGGGGAGGCGGTACCATCTCCAACACATGTCTCGCCAGTCCCCGCCTTAGGCGCCCTTTTTTGCCCCACATCCCGCTGTGATTTCGAGACAGCACCGGATAGCTTGGTACCGAAACGACAAGGATTAGGGCCGATCCGAGATGGAGCAAAGCGAAGCAGGCCAGACCGCCCGGATGCCGGCGGCGAAATACATCGGGGCGCATCCGCCGGAATTCACGCTGGCGGAGGCCTCGCGGGTTGCGGAGAACATCTTCGGCGTGACGGGCACGCTCAAGCCGCTCTGGGGTGAAAGGGATCAGAACTTCGCGGTTCACGGTGACGGGCGGCCGACCTTTGTGCTGAAGTTTTCCAACGCGAAGGAGACACCCGACGAACTGGATCTTCAGATCCAGGCTCTGAAATGGCTCGAGCGGACCAGCTCCGACCTGCCGGTGCCCCGGCTTTGCCCGACGCTGGCGGAAAAGGACAGCGCGCGCGTTTCCGGCCCGAACGGCAGCGAACATGCCGTGCACATGATCACCCATCTGCCCGGCGTGCAGCTTGCCGGAACCGGGGCCGGCCCGGCGGCCATGCGCGCGGCAGGCCAACAGGCCGGGGCCGTGGCAAAGGCGCTGTCCGGCTTCTATCACCGCGCGGCCGGTCATGCGCTTTTCTGGGACATCCGGCATGTCGGGGCCTTCGCCCGCTATGCCCCCATGATCCGCGACAAGGGGTTGGCGCAAGCCGTGGCCGGGATCGTGACCCGGTTCCGTGACGAGGTGATGCCGGCGCTGGAGCGGCTGCGCGCGCAGATCATCCACCACGATACCAACCCCGCCAACGTTCTGGTCGATCCCGACAGGCCCGAGCGGATCACCGGCCTTGTCGATTTCGGCGATCTGGTGCATGGCCCGATCGTGCAGGATGCCGCCGTCGCCGCGCTGGAACTGGCCACCGAAAGCCGCGATGTGGTGGCCGACATGGCCGAGGCCGTCGCCGGATATGACAGCGCGCTGCCGCTGGAGGACGGCGAGATCGACCTGCTCTACGACCTGATGGCGACACGGGCGAGTCTGGGGCTGCTGATCGGGGTGACGCGGGTGGAATACGGCGTCACCTCGGCAGAGGATTTCGATTACGACGACATGTTCGCTCCGGTGCTCGACGCGCTGTTGAGCGCCGGCCGCGACAGGGTGCGGGGCGCGCTGCGCGCGGCCTGCCGGTTTCCGCCCTATACACCGGTGACACCGCAGGCGGG
>JAUIBJ010000501.1 GCA_030428025.1 Alphaproteobacteria bacterium | reverse complement strand
GATCCTTTCCCGCAGCGCCGCGCGCAAGGCGAGAACCACGGCCATGAGGCCGGCCAAGGTCAAAGCGGCGTAAAGCGCGCCCAGAGCGTAGTCGCCAACGCCCAGATCGCTGCGCTGCAGGCGCACGGGGAAGGCCCCCGACAGCACCGCCAGCAGGATCAGCGCGCCGGCCCCGAAAGCAATGAGCCTCGGAGCAAGGCCCATCCGGTGGCCGGCCATCAGCACCGCGCCCACCGCGCCCACAGAGGCGGCCTCGGTCGGCGTGGCCACGCCGCCCAGGATCGCGCCCAGCACCGCGACGATCAGCAACACGGGCGGCAGGATCGCGCCCAGCACTTCGGCCCGTCCGGGCCGGGCCAGGTCCGGCGGAGCCGGTGGCATGTCCTGCGGGCGCAGGAGGCCGCGCAGGAGGATGTAGATCAGGTAGAGCCCCACCAGCAGCAGGCCGGGCACCAGGGCTGCGGCAAAGAACTGGCCCACCGACAGCGCCTCGACCGAGAACTTGCCTTGTTCGTACTGCGCCTGCTGATAAGCGTTCGACATCACGTCGGCCAGGATGATCAGCAGCGTCGAGGGCGGGATGATCTGCCCCAGCGTGCCGGCCGTACAGACGATGCCGGCGGCGACGCGCGGGTCATAGCCGGTGCGCAGCATGGTGGGCAGGGCGATCATGCCCATCGCCACCACCGTGGCGCCCACGATGCCGGTGGAGGCCGCCAGCAGCGCGCCCACCAGCACCACCGAAATGCCCAAACCCCCGCGCAACTGGCCGAAGAGGCGCCCCATGGTGTCGAGCAGCGCCTCGGCGATGCGGCTTTTCTCCAGTACCGCGCCCATCAGCACGAAAAGCGGAATGGCGATCAGAACCTCGTTGCTGAGCAGGCCGAAGACCCGCTGGCCCATGGCGCCCAGAAGCGAGATGTCCATCACCCCAAGGGCCCATCCGAGATAGGCGAAGACGATGGCCACGCCGGCGATGCTGAAGGCCACGGGAAAGCCGCAGAGGATCACCGCCACAAGGGCCGCGAACATGAAAAGGTCGAGATGGGCGCTCACCGGCGGCCTCGCGCGAGAAGCTTGATCACTTCCGAGACCGATTGCAGCATGACAAGGATGCAGAAGGCGGGGATGAGGGATTTCATCAGAAAGACGGCCTCGATCCCGCCCACGGAAATCGGCCCCTCGAGGATCTTCCAAGAGTTGCGCACCGAAGGCCAGGACCAGTAGAGCAGCGCCGTCATCGAGGGCAGCAGAAGGAACAGATGCCCGCAAAGGTCGATCCGGCGCCGGGTGACGGGCTGGGCCTTGGCATAGAAGATGTCCACCCGCACATGCTTGTCCACCAGCAGGGTATAGCCCGCGCCCAGCATGAAGAGCGTGGCGTGCATGTAAAGCACGCTTTCCTGCACGGCGATGGAATTGACGCCGAAGACGTAGCGGCCCACGACGATGGCGAACTGCACCAGCATCATCGCCAGCGCCAGCCATCGCGCCAGATGGGCGACGGCCGCGTTGATCCGGTCGAGTGCCGCGGCGGCGTTGGTCATGTCTCCTCCGGAATGGACGGCCCTACGGGCGCGGCGCCGGGGCGCCGCCGCCCTTTGCCTTGACAGGTCAGTAGCCCATCACGCCCGCGCGCGCGTTCATCTGGCCGTTGTCGGCATAGGTCATGTAGCCGCCAACCAGATCGCGATAGGAGATGAAGCTTTCGGTGATGCGCTTGACCAGTTCGTCCTCGTCCTGGCGCAGTTCGTCGATCACCTCCTTCGCCGCATCGCCCATGGCGCTGATCACGTCGTCGGGCAGCTTGCGCACCGTCACGCCATGCTCGTCCACCAGCGTCTTGAGAGCCTGAGCGTGCTTGGTGGTGTATTCGGTCCAGACCGGGTTGTAGAGGCTTTCGCAGGCAAAGCTGACGGCCTGTTTCAGATCGTCGGGCAGGCCATTGAACACCTCAACGTTGACGCCGCATTCCTCGGCCGAGGAGGGCTCGCCCACGCCGGGCCAGTAGTAGTTCTTGGCGATCTGGTAATAGCCAAGCGCGCTGTCGGTCCAGGGGCCGATGAACTCGCCCGCGTCGAGCGCGCCTGTCTGCAACGCCTGGAACATCGCCGGGCCGCTCATCGCCTGGGCGGCCATGCCCATCTTGCTGGCCATTTCCGAGGCAAGCCCGGTGGTGCGGAACTTCATGCCCTTGAGATCTTCGGCCGAATTGATCTCGTCACGGAACCAGCCGGCCCATTGCGGGCCGGAATTGCCGCAGAGGAAGGGCTTGATGCCGAAGCGGCCGTACATCTCGTCATAGAGCGCCTGACCGCCGCCATGATAGAGCCAGCCGACCTGTTCGTCCGCACGCAGGCCGAAGGGTTGCGAGCCGAACAGCAGGATACCCTTGGATTTCGATCCCCAATAGGCTGGAACGGCGTGATAAAGCTCGGCCGTGCCTTCGCTCACCGCGTCGAACACGCCACGGCCGGGTACAAGTTCGCCCGCCGCGAAGAGCTTTACCTCGATCCGTCCGCCCGAAAGCGTGGTGATCCGGTCGGCCAGCATCTGCGCGGCAACGCCCGGCCCCGGCAGGTTCTTGGGCCAGGCGGTGACCATTTTCCACTGGCGGACATCCTGGGCAATGGCGGGGCTGGCCAGCGCCGTCGCGGCGCTGCCGGCGGCGCCGGCCATGAGAAACTTGCGTCTGTCCATTGTCGTACCTCCTTGTTGGCATCCCTGACATGCGGGCCCTGGGTTCCGGGTTTAGGCGCAAACCGGCCGGCTGTCACCGCAAGCTGACCAGCCGTGCGGGAAAGGCGCAAGCCGTTTGTTGGGAGGTTCGGCGAAAAAAGCCGGGCCGGCGCCGGGCGCCGGCTGGGTCAGTCCGCGGCCTTCACGGCGGAGGGGTCGGCGAAATAGGCAGCCAGATCGGCGATGTCGTCGTCCGACAGCGGGCGGGCAGCGGCATGCATTCGGGCGGCCTCGGGGCCTTCGGGCACGGGGCCGTCGCGCCACATGTGCAGCCAGACGATCAGCCAGCGCATGTACTGCCCGTCAATGCGCGGCGTCTCGGGCTTGCGCGGCGGCTTGTCGGCGCTGCCGTGGCAGGAGAGGCAGGAGGGGATCTCGTCCTGCTCGTTGCCCTCGCGCGCCAGCCGGGCGCCGCGTTCGGCGTCGCCCATTTCCAGCCGCGTGCCAGTCCAAACCGGCGGCGATGTCCCGGCATAGTGCCGTGCGAGCTCCTCGCGCTGCTCGGGCGCAAGTGCGGCGGCGACGGGCTCCATGATGCCGCTTTCGCGGCGGCCCTCGGCATAGGCGGCGAGCGTCTTTTCGAGGTATTCGGCCGACTGCCCGGCAAGTTTCGGCGCGGTGCCCTCGCGTCCCAGCCCGTCCGTCCCGTGGCAGCGCGCGCAATCCTCGCGCGAGGACAGCCCGCCGGTGAGGTCGCCGAGCGACGTTGCGGTGCCGGGCGTGCGGCTGTCGGACGGACCATAGGCCAGCTCGCGGTAGCGCGAGGGGTCGAGCCCCTCGTAGGCCAGCAGGAAGGCGGCAAGCGCCCAGGGTTCCTGCACGCGGCCCTTGCCGCTCCAGGCCGGCATGCCGGTGTACTTCAGGCCGTGCAGCGTGATCCAGTAATAT